>JAQGPB010000185.1 GCA_028293265.1 Pedosphaera sp.
GTAAAGCAGACCGGCAAGGTTTACTCCTTCAAGCCCCTGGGTGACGTCCGCCCTGTAGTGGACGCGGGCGGCATCTTCAATTACGCGCGCAAAGCGGGGATGATCCCGGCCCAGCAGGATTGACCGAGTTGAAACTCCTTCCCTACCCGCGATCACTCAAGCGCCAACCCGGCACCTACCTGCTCCCGGCCCGCGCGGTGTTGCACCTCGACGCCGCATTGCCGCGCGACACGATTCTCTTGCCCGTTGCTGAGCGTCTTCAATCTGCCGCGAGGCAGGTCTCCGTTGAACTGGAACTGATCACCGGGCCGCCCAAACACCCACGGCTGGCCATTCGCGCGTCCGCGAGTTCCGCTGCTCCCAATCAACCCGGCGGGCACACGCTTGAAATCAGAGCGGACGGAATTTTTCTCAACTATCGAAATGAAGAAGGCCTGCGCGCGGGTGTGGCAACTTTGCGTCAGCTTCTTCGCGAACACGGACGACGCCTCCCGTACCTGAGCATTCGCGATTACGCGGATTTCGCGCATCGAGGTCTCATGCTCGACGTCTCGCGCGGACGTGTGCCGCGTTTGGAAACATTACTGGAACTGGCGGGGCATCTGGCGGATTTCAAAATCAACGAACTTCAACTCTACACCGAGCATACTTTTGCCTACCGCAATTACGAACCAGTCTGGCGCGATTGGGGCGCGCTGACTGGCGAAGAGATTTTGAAGCTCGATGCCCATTGCCGCCGGCTCGGCATCGAACTGGTGCCCAACCAGAATTCGTTCGGCCATCTTCGTTATTGGCTCGCTTATCCGCCGCTCAAAAAGCTGGCCGAAACTCCCTCGCCCTGGCCCGACCAAGGCGGCGCGTTTCTGCGTCACCCGGCGACGCTCGCTCCGAATAATCCGGGCACGCTGCCGTTCTTGCGCGAACTTTACGACGAATTGCTGCCGCACTTCACGAGCCCGCGGTTCAACGTCGGTTGCGATGAAACTTGGGACCTCGGTCGCGGTCAGAGCAAGAAGCTTTGCGCGAAACTCGGCAAGGGCCGTGTCTATTTCGATTTCCTCCAGAAAATTCACCGCGAAACCACCGCCCGTAAAAAGCAGATGCTTTTCTGGGGCGACATCATCCTCCATTATCCGGAGCTGGTCGCAGAATTGCCGCGGGACGCGGTGGCGCTCAATTGGGGTTACGAGGCCAGCCATCCCTTCGACAAGGAAGCCGCACTTTTTGCGAAATCCAAGATTCCGTTCTACGTTTGTCCCGGAACTTCGACCTGGATGAGCCTGCTCGGGCGACATGACAATGCCTTCGCCAATCTGCAAAGTGCCGCGCTCATCGGCCGCAAACACGGCGCGCTCGGTTACTTGAACAGCGATTGGGGCGACGGCGGCCATCTTCAACCACTGGCGGTAAGTTATCTTCCCTATCTGCTCGGCGCGGCGGTCAGTTGGTGCGCCGCCACGTATGACGAAACACTTCTTGTTCCCGTCATCAATCGTGATGTGTTCGAAGACCGCACCGGTCAGACCGGCAAAGCGGCACTAGCGCTTGGTTTCGCGCACCGCAAATTTAATTATTTCACTCCCAACGCCACTCCGTTCGGTGCGGTCATTGGTGCGCCCCCGCCGCGCCTGCGCGAATTGTTCTGCCGTGACGGCTTGAAATATTATGCGCGAATTTCCAACCGAAACGCCCGGGCCGCGATGGAAGAAGTCGAAAACCAGCTCTCCGGGTTGCGTCGCGCGCGCCTCGCTTCGCCATCGGCGAAAGTGCTCGGCGTGGAACTCGATCTGGCAGCGCGGATGGCCGTCCAATCCTGCAAGATCATGCTCTGGCAACAGATGCTCGCGGCGGGTCAAACGATTGCGGCCCGCCGTTTCGCGCAACGGGCAATTGTGGAGTTGGGGGAGCTTGACGGGGAGTTCAACGCCTATTGGCCAGCGCGCAACAAAGGAACCGCGCTCAGACACTGGCCCTGTCTGAATTGGCGCATTGGAGACTACCGGCGGGGTGTTTTACACTTCCCGCCGGAAATCGCCGGTGTTGAACGCCGTTCGACGAGTGCGGACTGAATTTGCATTTTTGTTCAAGTTGCATTACAACACAGGGCAAATGGTTGAGCACAAGTCCATCGCTGATCTTCGCCGTGATTACACCCTCGCCGGCTTGCGCCGCGCGGATCTGAACCCGGACCCAGTCGCGCAATTTTCCAAATGGCTCGACCAGGCCGTCGCCGCGCGGCTGCCCGATCCCAATGCCATGACCATCTCGAGCGTTGATGCCGGCGGCCAGCCTTCGGGCCGCATCGTGCTGCTCAAGGCGGTGGACCGGCGCGGCTTCACCTTTTTCACAAATTACGAAAGCCGCAAGGGCCAGGAGCTGGCCGGCAATGCGAAGGCCTCCCTTGTATTCTTCTGGGCAGAATTGGAGCGGCAGGTATGCATCACCGGGACTGTCACCAAGGTTTCCCGCGAAGAATCCGCAAAATATTTCAACAGCCGCCCCAAAGGCAGCCGCCTGGCGGCCTGGGTTTCCAGCCAAAGCGAGGTCATTGCCAATCGCGCCGTGCTCGAAAAGAAGCTGGACGAACTGACGGTCAAATACCCCGGTGAAGAAGTTCCACTGCCGCCTTATTGGGGTGGCTTCTGCCTCGCGCCCGCCGTGATTGAATTTTGGCAGGGCCGGCCCAACCGGTTGCACGACCGCTTTCGCTATTCACAGCAGCCGGATCACCCTTGGACCATCGAACGACTGTCCCCATAAAATGAATTTTCCAGGTCGCCTGAACCGATTGACCATCCTTTCCGCGCGCATGAAAACAACACCCAAACAACATCTCTCATATTGCATCCTCATATCTGCCCTGACGGCTTCCTGTGCCTTGGCGGACAGCCAATCCGGCCCAGCGGCTTCTGAAGGCTCTTTCTCCGTTGACGATAATTTCCGGACGGGCTGGCATGAGGCAACTTTCGGTTCCACCGCCTTGTTTTCCAATATCAGGAGAAGAGGCGACCGTCCCAACGTTAATTACGTCCTCGGCTACGCCCAGGTGGCTTATGCAGTGACCGCGCCCGGTGATGACGGCTTTTTCCGCGGCAGCTTTCAACTGGCGCCCGAAGCGTTTGCCGGGGGAATTTACAGCGGGCCGGGCAGCTATCTGGCTGGCGGTACGCTCTGGTTCCGCTACAATTTCGTGCAGCGGGGCTGGAAGGTCGTGCCTTACATAGAGGGCGGCGGCGGCGGCACAGCCATTGACCTCCCTCACAAATACGACGGGAAGGATTTTAATTTCAACCTGGACCTTGGGGCGGGTGTGCGCTGGTTCATTGAACCGCGATGCTCGCTAAACCTCGAATACCGGTTCCAGCACATTTCAAATGCGAACCTGTGGGACCACAATGCCGGGGTCAATACCACCGGCCCGTCGGTGGGGGTTTCGTTTTTCTTTTGAGAAACTTTGCTGAGGTTGATCAGGACGCTTAGCCCACCGGCGGCGCAGCATCGCCCGTCTCGGCGACTTCCTTTTCCTCGCTGATGACCGGGGCAATGGCTTGCAGCTTGTCGCTGGCGTCCAAGTTGATCAATTTGACACCCTGCGTGTTGCGGCCGGCTTCACGGATTCCCGCCACTGGTATCCGCACCATCTGGCCGCCCACAGTGATCAACATGATTTCATCGGCATCCTTCACCGTCAGCGCACCCACCACCAGTCCTGTTTTGTCCGTGGTCTTCATGGTGATGATGCCCTTCCCGCCGCGCGATTGGGCGCGATATTCGCCGAAACCAGTCCGCTTTCCGACACCGTTGTTGCCCGCGACGAGCAAGGTCGCATCTGGCACCAAAATGGCCAGCGCCACCAAGGCGTCGCTTGGTTCAAGGGTGATTCCCCGGACACCTCCCGCCGACCGGCCCATGGAACGCACATCAGATTCGGAGAACCGGATGCTCATGCCCTCGCGCGTGATCAAAATCACATCATCGCCCGGGTCGGCGACCTGACCATCGGCCTCCGTCTTGCTGCCCCTGGTTAATTTGACGTCAATCAGATTGTCTCCCGGCTCAATGCTGATGGCGATAATGCCGCCTTTGCGCACATTGCCAAATTCAGCGAGTGAAGTTTTCTTGACCGTGCCTTTTTGTGTGGCAAAGAAAAGTTCGCCGGACTGGACCCAGGTCTGGTCTTCCTTGTTTGCCCCGGTCTTGGAAATGATGCGGATCAGCGCGGCCACCTTTTCGTCCGCTTTCAACTCCAGCAAATTGGCGATGCTCCGGCCTTTTGCGGCGCGGCCCATGTCGGGAATCTCATGCACCCGTTCGACATACACGCGCCCGGTGTTCGTGAAGAACATCAGGTAATCGTGCGTGCTGGCGGTGAAAAGATGCTCGATGAAATCATCCTGGTCGCCTTCCGCAGCCGAGCCTTCGCGCGTAGTCATGCCGATGACTCCGCGCCCGCCACGGCGCTGTGCGCGATAGGAACTCACGTTGGTGCGCTTGATCAACCCGCTGTGCGTGATGGTGATGATGACCCCTTCGTTCGCGATCAAATCTTCGATGGC
>JAQGPB010000347.1 GCA_028293265.1 Pedosphaera sp.
TGACCTTGATTCAAACAAGTTGCTGAAAAGCGTCTCCACCGGCGCGGCGCAAGATTCCGCCATTGACACCAAGGGCGGCCGTTATTTCGCGAGCGTCAGCGCCCCGCCGCGCATGGCCATCGTAGATTCTGACAAACTGGAGATGACGGGTGAGGTCCCCTTGCCGGGACCGGCGGACTTGCTGGCGTTCAACTCCGACAACGGCATGGTCTATGTCTGCAACGACGACGAACCGGAAATCTGGGTGATTGATCCGCAGGCGAAGAAAATCATCAGCACCATCAAGCTTCCGGGAAAAGGGATGGAAGACCTCGCGTTCGAGCCTTCGCATAAGCTGCTCTATCAGGTCATGAAAGAAGCCAATGCCGTGGCGGTGATTGACGTGGCGGGCAACAAGGTGTTAAACACCTGGCCCACCGGTCCGGCAACCAGTCCGCATGGCATGGCGCTCGTGCCCGACACCGATTTCATGCTCGTGGCCGGCGGCGGCGGCAAACTCGCTTTGCTGAACCGCACCAGCGGCAAGATCGTGGCCAGCGCGGACATCGCCCCCAAGGTGGACGAGATGACCTATGATCCCGGACTGCACCGCGCTTATTGCGCTAGCGGCACTGGCAAGATTTCAATCGTGGGCCTGGAGGACGGCAAGCTGGCCACACTCGGCGAGGCGCCGGGAGCAGCGGGTTGCCACAGCATCGTGGTGGATCCAAAGACGCATACGGTATGGATCGCCTTCAGCAAAGGCGACCAGAGTTTCGCGCAGCCGTTTACCGCGGAAAAGTGAGCCATTTGGCGGCGAACCCCGTTGACGGCAATGTCCGTACTATTACTAACCCGCCTACGTATTATTGGGGAATTGCCTTTGCCGGCAACTTTGGTATTTTCGGTTACAACAAACCGGGCGAATTGCGGGCAAAGTCTCGCGTAACAACCTGACTTTGGCCAAAATGGCGCGCATTACAGCTAGCAAATTTATGAAGATTAAAACTGTCCGGAACAGCGGTTTCACCCTGGTGGAGATCATGATCGTGGTCGCCATCATCGGCCTCCTGGCGACCATCGCCATCCCCAACTTCGTCCGCGCCCGCCTCAAGGCGCAGCAGAGCGCCTGCATCAACAACCTGCGCCAGATTGACGGCGCCAAGCAGACCTGGGCCCTGGAGAACAAGGCCGGCCAGACCACTGTCCCGGTCATCGCCAACATCCAGCCCTACCTGGGCCGGGGCACCGCCGGCACCGCCCCCACCTGCCCGGCGGATTCCTCCAACAGTTTTGGCACCAGTTACAGCCTCAACGACTTGCAGACCGCGCCCACCTGTTTGATCAATCCCGGCGTTTCTGGCGACAGCACCGGACATCATTTGGATTAATCCAGCGGGTTGCAGCCCGTCTGTTTGGTTCGCTTTATCCTACGGCCCGGGAATATTTCCCGGGCCATTTTTTTGCGGGTTTTGAATCTGCCACCCGCCGCCGAGCGCCTTGTAGAGCGCGACCAGATCGGTCGTGATGGCCTGCCCGGATTGGGCAAGCTGGTCTTGTGCTGACAGTACGTTTCGTTGCGCATCGAGCACATCGAGGAAAGTCGCCAAGCCGTGTTCATATTGCTGCCGGACCAGTTGGAAAGATTCTTCGGTCTGGTCGAGCGCCTTGGCGAGCGCGGCATGGTGCGTCTGTTCCTCGCCATAACCGACGAGCGCGTCCTCCACTTCCTGCAATGCCGTCAAAATCGTGCCCCGATATTGCAAAACACTTTCCTGCTGGTTCGCTTTTTGCAGCGCGATGTTCGACACAATCCTGCCCGCGTCGAAAATCCGCCAGGTCACCGTCGGGCTGATGAGAAAATAACGGCTCTCCCAATTAAAGAGGTTGCCCGGCGAGGTCGAATCAAAACCCACGTTGCCGGTCAGCGCGAATTTCGGAAACAAATCCGCCTTCGCGCTGCCAACCCGCGCCGTTGCCGCCGCGATCTGGCGTTCGGCCCGGCGGATGTCGGGACGGCGCTGGAGCAATTCAGAGGGCAGGCCGACCGGCACTTCCGGCGGCACGACGGGCAGCGGTTGCTCGCTGCTCAATTCCCCGCTCAACGCGGTCGGTTCCTGCGCGATCAGGGTGGACAGCGCGTGGATGGAACGGCGCGCGCTCGTTTCCAGCGGCGGGATGGTGGCGGCGGTGATCGCGGCCTGCGCCGCTGCGCGGGTCACGTCCGCCCGGCTCGTCAAACCCGCGTTGGCCCGGGATTCGGTGAGCCGCAAAGTTTCGTTTTGCGAGGCGAGGTTCGTCCGCGCGATGGCGAGACGCTGCTGGGTTCCGCGCAATTCGAGATAATCCATGGCGACCTCGGCCATGAGGCTCACGCTCACATCGCGCAAGGTCTCGACTGCGGCGGAAAGGTCCGCCGCCGCCGCTTCCAACCGTCGTCGGTTGCCGCCGAAGACATCCAGTTCCCAGGTCGAATCGAATCCGACTTGATAGAGGCTCGAAGTCACGCCCGGCAAACCGCCCTGGCCAAAGGGCGTCAGCACGTTCCCGAAAGGATTGGCCCCCACCTGGGTTGTGCTGCCTGCGCTTCCGCTGCTGGTTGAACCGCCGCCAGGACCGGGAGGATCGCCCGGCGGATCGCTGCCCGAACTTCCACTGCCAGCCCCTTTACCGGCGGAACTGCCACCACCAGAACTTCCGCCGCCCGTGCCGCTGAGTTGCAGGACTACGTTCTTGCTGCCGCGACCGCGAAAGTATCCGCCGTCGGCATTAATGTTCGGAAACAGGTCCGCCGCAATGATGCTGCGTTGAAAGCGCGACTCGCGGATGCGCTCGGCGGTCACGCGCAGATTGTAATTCTCACGCAACGCGGCGGCGATCAGGCGGTTCAATTCCGGATCGTTGAACCCGCGCCACCACTCGACAGCCGGTGGAGATTCACTTGGGCGGCTGGGATTGGTATTTGTATTTGCAAACTCGCCGAAACGCGGGCCCAACTCGACTTTAGGCGGCTTGTAATTCGGCCCCACGGCACAGCCGGCCAAGGTCGCGCCCGCCATTGCGACCACGACAAAAAAAGTGATGTCCGTGCTCTGTTTCATGCTTATCCACCCGCCTGTGGCTTGCTCAAATCCAACTCCTTCAGCAGCGAAGTCAGTGCCGCGGCAATCAGGCACCCGATTGCCAGCACAATGAAAATATCGAGGTACGAAAGCATCGCCGCCTGTGTCTGCACCTCTCCACTGATGACGGCCAGCGCGCGTTTCATGGCTTGGACCGGTCCGGCGCCATGCTCGGCGAAGCGGCGGGTCAGATCATGCAAATGATTTTGAAACGCGGTGGACGTGGCGGTCAGGGAGCTGACCAGCCGGTCCTGGTGAATCTGGCTGCGGCGCGCGAGCAACGTCGTGCCCACGGAAATGCCGACGCTGCCGCCGAGGTTGCGCATGAGGTTGATGAGCGCGGAGGCATTGTTGGATTTTCCCGGAGGCAGATCGGAATAGGCCAGTGTCTGGATGGGGACAAAGAGAAAGGCAAAACCGGCGCCTTGAACCATCCGCGCCAGCGCGACGACCTTGAAGGAAACCTGCGTGTCCAACGAGGAGAGATGATAAAGTGCGAGGGCACTCACGAGAAATCCGAAGCAAATCAGATATTTCGGCTGCGTTTTGTGCAACAAGTACCCGACCAGCGGCAGCAGCGACATCAAGACCAGGCCGCCCGGCATCAGGATGAGGCCGGCCTTGGTCGCGTCATACGGCAGCAGTTGCTGGACAAATTGCGGCAGCAGTTGCGTGGTGGACAGGAGGATGAAGAGCGTGCAAAACATCATGACATTGCTGAAAAAAAATCCCCGGTCCCGGAGCAGCGGCAGATCCACGATCGGCTCACGCGTGCCCCACAGTTCCCAGACGATCAGGCCCACGATGCCAATCACGCTGAGGATCGTGAAGGTCAGGA
>JAQGPB010000351.1 GCA_028293265.1 Pedosphaera sp.
GGCGCACCCACCGCTGCTGCAACAAGTTCAGCCAACAGTCAAAAAACCAAACAAAGAAAAGGAAAAAATATGTCACTCAAATCAGTTTTCTGCATTGCCAACTCCCGCCAGCAGGCGGAGTTGATCGTGGAACGCCTGCGCGACGCAGGTTTTTCGAACAATGATATCTCGGCCTTGTTTCCCGACAAGGACACGACCCGGGATTTTGCGCATGAGAAACATACGAAGGCCCCGGAGGGCATCGCGACCGGCGCGGGCACGGGAGGCGTGGTGGGCGGGGCGCTGGGCTGGCTGGCGGGCATTGGTTCGCTGGCCATTCCGGGCGTAGGACCATTCATCGCCGCCGGACCGATTCTTGCCGCCTTGAGCGGAGCGGCAGTGGGCGCCACGGTGGGCGGCATTGCCGGCGGTCTCGTAGGTCTCGGTTTTCCAGAACTGGAAGCCAAGCGGTATGAGGGCAAAATAAGGGCCGGGAACATCCTGTTGTCCGTTCATACGGGGGACTCAGACGAAGTCCGCGCCGCCGAGAGAATCTTCAAGGATTCCGGAGGCCAGGACATTTGCACCACCGGTGAGTCGCAAGCACCCAAGAAAGAAGCCGCCAGTGCGCAATCGAGAAGCAGCAGGATGAAATAACCACTGACATTTATATGAATTCACAGACGATGACAATGCAGGCAAAACAAAACTCTTTGCCTGCCGCAAAAGTTCAGCCGGCTGCCAGCCGCGAGAATGGCGCAATGACAAGCGGAGCATGGGATGAATGGGAGACAGAACCGCCTGCCGACGGGACTGCGGCGGGCGAATTTGAGATCCACTTCGAAGCGCCCACCGCCAAAAAGGTTGTGCTCGTCGTCGAGGTGAGCCAGTGGGAGAAAGCGCCGGTGAAAATGACCAGAAACGGCGGGGGCACCTGGCATGCCCGCGTCCCGTTATTTGCTGCCGGCCGGCATCTTTACCGGTTTTTGGTGGACGGAAAATGGCAGAGTGATCCGGCCGGCGAAGAACTTGCCATCAATCCTGTCGGCACGTTTTAAAATGCGCTGGGAATACATTGAACTGGCGCAAAGGTATCAACGGCGGGGGAGCTTCAACTATGTGAGCGTGGTTGACGCCCTTCGCCGCTTTTTGGGTTTTGATTGATGGGTTATCGCGGGTTGACGCTGCCAAGCCGGAACAATTCAATTCAACCGCAGATGGACGCAGATAAACGCAGATGGAGATGGTGAAGCTGGGGGACTGGCGGGGCGAATAAACGCCGCTGAAATGATTCTTGGCTGCGTCCAACTGCTTGGTTCCGTTTGAAGGAGATCTCCGCGATGACGCTTCTGCCGGCGGCTGGAAAGCCGCCAGAATCCGCACACTGGAAAGTGTGCGCTGCATACGGCGCAGCTTTTGCGGGGGTGCGGGTTCACCGGGTTTTCCAATCTATTATTCCTGTTTCCAAGGTAAGTCCATATACGGTGTCAATTTGCAACCGCGCTTCTGAGACCGGACAGCCCCCTTGGAGGACTTCTGCGAAATGCGAAACTGTGATTGAGCAATACCGCAAAATGTCAGTTTATGGCGGCAGATCGGAATCAACGGTGCGTCATAAGTATCGCAATATATTGAACATAAGCATCTTACGATAGGTTTATATTTTTGGCATGCCACCCGCTGGACGTATCATGAATGGCGTTAACAAAAGGGAATGATATGCATGACAAGAAACTCAGAATCGGCCAACCAATCCGCAAGCCAGCAAATGAAATTCCGTGCGAGTCCTGGGAGGTGGACAAGCAGATACCGGTCGAAATCAATCATGCGCCTCCAAGTCCTCGCCGGCCAATTCGCCCGGGGATTTATTATCTGCACCTCTGCACGACCGAAACGGGGAAGGAAGACAGAAGTCAGCGTTATTACCAAACCATCAACCTGATAAAGGAAATACTATGTTAAGCTGGACTATTCTATTCTTGATCGTGGCGCTCATCGCCGGACTGCTTGGCTTCACCGGGATCGCCGGGACGGCGGCAGGCATCGCCCAAATTCTTTTCGTGATATTTCTGGTGATGTTCCTGGTTTCCCTGATTGCCGGGCGCAGGCGTGTTTGAAGCCGGGAGCGTCGCTGGCACAGATCAAAAGCCGAAACCGCGCCAAAGTGAATTGACGATGAAACTCAAGCAGTATCTCGACTTATTGGCGGCCTCGGCGGCGCTGGCGGGCTCCAAGCCCGACAACCAATCCACACCGGTCACGGCCCAGGATGTGAAAAACCAATACAAGGATGCATTCAAGTCCACCAAGGATTATGCCTCGCAATCCAAGGATAAATTTCTGGCCTCCATGGACAAGAACATGAAAGAGCTGGATGGCAAGATCAAATCGCTGGCCGACAAATCCGCTGATTACAAAGACGACGCGAAAGCGCAGGCGGACAAAGTCCTGGCGGAGTTGCGCTCGCAACGCGACGCGCTCGGCCGGAAGTACGACGAGTTGAAGGATTCTTCACAAGCAGCGTGGGAGAACACGAAAGCTGCGTTTATTTCCGCGTGGGATGATGTCACGAAGTCCTGCTAAAACGCGAAATCGAAATTCAACTGAGGGCGGGTTGTCCGCGGTTGAGCAGCTTGTTCACCGGCCCGCCACGGTCCCAAACTCCACACACCCCCCGGGAGGAGTTTGGGATTTTTCTTTTATGCGGCTCCTGGTTCAACCGCATTTTTACCCCGCAGATCAGGGAGACGACCGCAGATAAAGCAATGATTGGATGTTGCTTTGAGCCGGCAATCACTGTTCTCGCAAAACGCGATGCCGCATCTGCCACTCACTTGCAAATTGTGGGAATGCCAATCGCTTCCGCCGGTGAACAATGTCGCAAATCATTGATAAATAAGGCCAGCGAGCCTCCTGGCAACGGTTGGCATGTTTCTAGCAAAAGGAATTCTGGTGAAACAAATGCAGTTCAAAAGAACGATTTTCCGGGAGACGGGCGGCAGGGCTGGCTTCGCAGAGGCTGGCGCTGGCTGCGATGGAAAGATGGGGGCAAACAGCATTGATGAAAATCTTCCCCAACGGGCACAACCAAACAACCACATGGCAACTGAATCAACGAAGAAAAAAAAGCAAATGAATACGAGCGCGATCAAAATGGGCATGGGCCGGTTTGGCAAAAAATCCTTCAACGGCGGGAGTGTCAAGCTCCTGAAATCCAGCCGGCTGGCGGAGCCAGCCGAGGCACCCGTCTCACCGGAACCGGACCCTGCGCCTGACCACGAATTTGTTCCCGTGAGAGGAGCGCACCAGCCTTACGACGGGAACACCGCATTCAAACTCTACTTGCGGGAGGTCGGCGAGACCAAGCTTTTGACGCGAGAAGAGGAGATTGCCCTGGCCAAACGGATCAAAAAGGGCGACCGGAAGGCGCGCGAGCAGATGATCAAGGCGAACCTCCGGCTCGTGGTAAAAATCGCGAGGAATTACGAAGATTACGGCATGCCGTTGCTCGATCTCATCAGCGAAGGAAATGTGGGGCTGATCCGGGCGGT
>JAQGPB010000320.1 GCA_028293265.1 Pedosphaera sp.
AGAATTCCCCGAACGCACGATTCGCGCCTTGAACCCCAGAACCATCCAAAGCTCAAGATCTTCTCCCTCGCCCCACGACGCAGGAGTGGGGAGAGGGGGCGGCTCTATGCGCACCACGACAAATAACCATCGTAGATTCAACCATTGGGAACTGCCGCCACCACAGGGGTTCATGGGGCGGGCAGGCATTAACACTGACTTTCACTGACACGGTTTTTCTGAGGATCAATAGAAAACATGAACCCGTCCATTTTGCTGGTCGGCAATTTCCTTTCCGCCTCCGGCGGTGCGCGGGGAGTTTGCGAGGAACTCGCGTTGCGCCTGGCCGTGGGTGGTATGAGGGTGATTACCACGTCCGCCCAGCCAGCGCGCATCCCCCGCCTGTTCGACATGCTCTGGACAGTCCACCGCCAGCGCGCGCGTTATGCCGTGGCGCAAGTGGATGTGTATAGCGGGCCGGCGTTCATCTGGGCTGAGGCGGTCTGCGCGTGGCTCAAGCGGCTCGGCAAACCTTTCATCCTCACGCTGCACGGAGGAAATCTGCCCGACTTCGCGCGACGCCATGCGCGGCGGGTCCGGCGGTTGCTGGCCTCGGCGGATGCGGTCACGACGCCTTCGAGATTTCTGCTGGAGCGGATGTCGGGTCATGGGGCGGAACTGCATCTGCTGCCGAACGCCTTGGAGTTGGGGCGTTACCCCTTCCGTTTGCGCGAACGAGCTGCGCCATCCTTGATCTGGCTGCGGGCCTTTCACGAAATTTACAATCCCGCGCTTGCCACCGAAGTGGTAAAACTGCTCGTTGGCCAATTTCCTAAAATCCACCTGACCATGGTCGGTCCGGACAAGGGCGACGGCAGCCTGGTGCGCGCACGGGCGCTCGCGGCGAAATGGGGCGTGGCGAACCGCGTGAGTTTCCCCGGCGCAGTGTCAAAGGAGCAGGTGCCGGAATGGCTCCAGCGCGCCGACATTTTTTTGAACACCACCAATATTGACAACACGCCCGTGAGCGTTTTGGAAGCCATGGCCTGCGGCCTTTGCGTGGTCAGCACCAATGTCGGCGGATTGCCGTATCTGCTCAAATCAGAACAAACCGCGCTCCTCGTCCCACCGAAAGACGCCGAAGCGATGTCCGCCGCAGTCCGTCGCCTGCTCGTCGAGTCAGACTTGCCGCCTCGACTTTCGCAAAGTGCTCGCACACAAGTAGAAGCGCATGATTGGCGGGTGATTTTGCCGCAATGGCAGGAGTTGTTTCGCACCCTTGCCCGGCGCGTTTCCCCAAACCGAACGACGCTGAACGACAACTCAATTTCTTGCGCGCGCGGCCTCGGCAAATTCGCGGACCGCGCCCCATGAAACCTCATTGTTGTTTCATCGGCACCACCCTCGCGGACAATCCGGTGCCGCACCATTTCGTCGCGCTCGCGCGCGAATTGGCGCGTCGCGGTCATCGCATCGTCATCATCGCCCCGCACCGACGTTTGGACTTGGAAGACCCGCGCGGCAACCCGGCGATCTATGCCTGGCCCTCCGAAAGACCGACGAAACTTCGCGATGCAATTTTTCTGTTGCGGCTGATCCGGCAGTTTCAACCCACCGCATTGATCGCGAATTTTGCCGCCGTGAATTTGATGACCACTGTCGGAAGTCTCGCGCATGTGCCGCATCGCGTCGTTTGGTATCACACCATCAGCAGGCAATTATCGCAGGACAACCCCGGCCCGCGCTGGAAAACACATCTGCTGAATTTGCGCAAACGAATGGTTTACCGCGCCGCGACACAGATCGTTGCCAACTCCGCCGCGAGCGCGGCAGACATGCAGATCGTTTACGGGATTCCACCCGCCAAGTGCCGTATTTTTTTCAACTCACTGGCAGACCCGCTCGCGGCTGGCAACTGGTCGGCCAACCAACCGGCACCTGGAAAATTGATTTGTGTCGGGCGTTTCTTTCCGTCCAAAGGCCAGGATGTTTTGCTGCGCGCTCTGGTTCTGTTGAAGCGCAAGGTTCCCGGCGTGCAAATCGAGTTTGTGGGAGAAGGTCCATCGCTCGCAGCATGCCGAAAGTTGGCGCAGGAATTGGACGTGGCAGATCGGTGCCTTTTCACGGGGCGCGTGGAACATGGCGAAGTGCTCAGGAAAATGGCGGCGGCTATGGCGACCGTCGTGCCAAGCCGCAGCGAGGCGTTTGGCTTGGTCAATATTGAATCCATGGCCGTGGGCACGCCGGTAGTCGGTTCGGCGGTCGGCGGGATTGTGGAAATTGTGCGCGATGGCAAGGACGGATTTCTCGTGCCGCCAGATGACCCGTCGGCGCTCGCAACCAGGTTGGAAACGGTGCTGACGCATCCGCAATTGCGCCGCGAATTGTCGCGCCGCGCCCGCGAGCGGTTTCTGGCCGAATTCGAGCAGTCACGTTCAGTGCGCGAACAAGCCGACTGGCAGGAGGCGCTGTTCGACGGAAACCGATCAGCTTCGCCAATCAAAAACATGGTTCATGGCACACCCGCTTGAACAATTTTATCCCTGGCTGCCGGTGCCATTGCAAAATCTCGGCATCTCGCTCTTCGGACTGGCGTGGCGCCATGAACGGCTCGGCGGCGAATTTGAGCGCGAGGTGCGCGGTTTTCGCCAGCGCGAACTTTGGACCGGTGAACGGATGCAGAACCATGTGGAAACAAAACTCCGGCACACATTGACCCGGGCGTTTCACCAGGTTCCCTATTATCAACGCGTCTGGCGGGCGAACGGGATTGAGCGTTTCGACCTGGCGCGGATGACCATGGCCGGGTTGGTCAGACTGCCCATCACGCCGAAGGAAGATCTGCGGGCCGAACCCGAGTCCTTTGTCGCACGAGATGTGGCCGGCGCGAATAGTTTGCGTCGTTATTACAGCAGCGGCAGCACCGGCACGCCCATCACCGCAATCTGCACGGCACGGGAGCATCGGCGGTTTATTGCTGCGCGCGAAGCGCGTTCGTTCGGCTGGGCCGGCTCCAGCATCCGGCATTCGCGCGCGATGATCGGTGGCCGGCGCGTGGTGCCGGCGGCCGTGGCGCGGCCGCCATTCCATCGCTATAATTGGGCGGAAAGGCAGGTTTATTTTTCCGCCTACCATGTTTCACCGGCCAATGCGGTGCATTATGCCCGCGCCTTCAACCGGCATCGCCCGCAACTGCTGACCGGTTACGCCAACTCTTATTTTTTGCTGGGGCGGATGCTCTTGGAACAAAACCTCGCGCTCGATTACGAACCCGAGGCGGCAGTGTTGTGCAGTGAAAAATTGACGACTGAAATGAAGCGCGTCATCCGCCGGGCATTTCGCGCGCGGGCTTTTGAGGAATATGGCGCGGTGGAAAATTGCGCGCTGGCGACGGAATGTGAACGCGGCCGTCTGCATGTCAGTCCGGATTTTGGGGTGCTGGAGCTGGTGGACGATAGAGGCCATCCCGTGCCTCCGGGACGCGAGGGACGTGTGCTTTGCACTTCACTCCTGAATGACGCGCAACCTTTGATCCGTTATGAAATTGGCGATGTTGGCGTCTGGTCGGCAAAAGGTTGCCCGTGTGGGCGTGACCATCTCCCTGTGCTCGAGGAAATTGTCGGGCGGTTGGAAGATGTCGTGGTAGGAGCAGATGGACGTCAACTGGTGCGCTTCCACGGGCTGTTTGTGGATTTGCCGCAGGTGATCGAAGGCCAGGTGATACAGGAGGCGCTGGATCAATTCACGCTCAAGGTGGTGACACAGGCTGATTTCGGCCCGGCACACGAGCAGATTCTACGCGCACGTCTCACCAGCCAGCTTGGCCCGGTGCGGGCGCAGATCGAACGGGTAAACGAAATACCGCGGACTGAGCGCGGCAAATTTCGCGCGGTGATTTCACGACTGTCGCGCAACACGGGTGTCCAGCATGAATGCCATCGAGGATGAAACGGTGCCAGCACGGGCGCGCAATGCGGCGGAGGGTGACTGGCCGTTTGTGAGCGTCATCATGCCCGTGTTCAATGAGGAAAAATTCATTGCAGGCAGTCTTGCTGCCGTTTTGGAACAGGATTATCCGCCGGACAAGCTGGAAGTGATCGTTGCCGACGGGATGTCAACCGATGGCACGCGCGAAATTGTGAAATCCGTTCAGCGCGCACATCCAACCGTGCGGCTCATTCCGAACCCGGGCCGGATTGTTTCGTGCGGATTAAACTGCGCGATTGCCAGTGCGCGCGGGACGGTGATTGTGCGGTTTGACGGGCATTGCGAGTATCCACCGGATTACGTCCGGCGCGTGGTGGATTTGCGGCGGCGCACCGGCGCTGTGAACGCGGGCGGTGTGCTGGTGCCGATGGGGACGGGTTATGTGCAACAGGCCATCGCTGCCGCCTATTACTCGCCGGTTGGTTTGGGCGGCGCGGCGTTGCGGGGCAGTTCGCTGTCCTTCGAAATTGTCCACGA
>JAQGPB010000333.1 GCA_028293265.1 Pedosphaera sp.
TTGGCAGCGGCAAGGCGGTCTGGTTGCAGGACTGCAATTTTCTCGGTGACGAACGGGCCGCCGGCACGAAGGCCGTGACGGAAGCCCTGGCGGAACTGGCGCAGGAGCTGAAAGATTTTTCCTGGAAAAGCGTGCGCCTGCTGATCAGCGCCGGCAAGGTGGACAAGCGGAAGGTTTTTTACAAGACGATTGACAAGCTGGGTGCGGTGGAGAGCTTTGAGGGATGGTCCATTGATGACAAGGATTGGGCCGATCAAGCCGAGACCTGGGCGCGGCAGGCATTGCGCACGCGCCAGAAGGAGATTTCCGACGAAGCGCTCGCCGAGCTGGTCAACAACGTGGGTCCCAACGCGCGGCTGCTGAACAGCGAGGTGGAGAAACTTTCCCTTTATGTTGGTGACCGCGCCGACATCGAAGTGGCGGACGTGACGGCGGTTTGCACCAGAAACAAATCCGCGCGGGCGTTTGCGCTGGGCGACGCGCTGGGCGACCGCGATTTGCCGCGCTTGCTGCGGACGCTGGACGAGGAATTGTGGAGTTTGAAACTCGACAAGCAGAAATCGGAGATCGGGCTGCTTTATGGATTGATCGGGAAGGTGCGGGCAATGATCCTGCTGAAGGAGATGCTGCGCGAGGGCTGGATCAAGCCCGACGGCGATTACCAGCGGTTCAAGGCGCAGTTGGAACGGGTGCCCGCCGCCCAATTGCCGGAGGACAAGCGTTATAACCCATTGGCGCTGAACGCCTACGTGCTGTTTAAAGCCCTGCCCCAATCCCGCCGATACACTCATGCGGAACTGATTGCGGCAATGGACCTGCTGCTTCAATGCAATCGGCGGCTCATTTCGAGCAGCCTGGATGAGGCTTTGATTTTGCAGCAGACGCTGGCGCAAATTGTGGAAAAGCCGAGGGACAAGCCCGCCATGGCGGGCAGAAGTTGAAACTGACAATTTTATTTTGCCGGAGAAGCATGCTCGGCTTGACTAGATTCGGGCAAACTTTCATAGTGATGATTGAACGAATGAGCCGATTATGAGCAATAATTCCGCCAAATTGCTGGTCTTTGCCGCCGAGCAACTGGCTTGCATCAAGATCACCGGGCGCGCGAACTTTACTTCGAGCCTGGATTTCAAGACGCTCGTTCAGGAACTGAGTGACAAGGGGACGACCTGCTTCGTGCTGGATCTTTCGGAATGCGTCCTCATGGACAGCACGTTTCTGGGAGTGCTGTCGGGATTCGGATTGAAAATGAGCGCGGCCCGGGAACCGTCATCCGGGCGCTCGATTGAACTGTTGAATCCCAACCCGCGCATTGCAGAACTGCTCGAAAATCTCGGCGTCCTCCATCTGTTCAAGGTCGTCGAGGGGACTTCTCCGGAACTGGCGAAGGACGCGTGCGAACACGTTCCCGTCGTCGGACCGGAACGGACGCGCGAAGAAATTACGAGCAACTGCCTCGAAGCGCACAAAATCTTGATGGCGATTGATCCGGCGAACGTCTCCAAGTTCAAGGAAGTCACGCAGTTCCTGGCGGAAGATTTGAAGAAGCTCAAAAGCACTCCTTGAGCGGCGGCGGCAAACGCCGGGAAGAATTTGGATTTCGTGCCGGCAGATTTGAGGCCCTATGAAACTGACCATTTTTTTCATCTACAGTTTTCTGCTTTGCCTCACTTTTGTGATTTTTGCGTTCATCTGGCATTGGCAGATGGCGGAGGTTTATTTTGTCAGCCACCAGAAGGGATTGATCACCGATTTCCTCCCGCCATTCGTGCAGACGGGCAACAGCGGTGATTTCTACATCAAGCCGCGCCGGGTCGTTTACGTCATCTGGACGGTTTACGCGGCCTGTGTGGTGCTGATTCCGGCAGTCTGCGCGTGGCTGCTGGCGCGAATGCATCAACGGGCGCTGAAGCAGGCATGGAAGTGATCAGGACTGGGTCTCGGGCGATGCGGAGGAAATTCCTCCATGCGGTCCGGGGGCGAGCAAGAACCTTTCCAGCCGCGCGACCAATTCGATCAACTGCTCATGCGGGGCGGAGCTGGTGAGGAAGGCATCTCCACCGAGCGCCTTGACTCTTTTGATGTCGCTTTGAATGGCGGAACCGGAGAGGTTCACCACTTTCAATCCCGGCTGGGGATGCGCGCGCAGCCATTCCGCGACCTCGGACCCGGCGCGGCGCGGCGTTTTTAAATCCATCAGCAGGAGGTTCGGAAAAGGCCAGAGCTGGCGGTCGGCATACGCGCCCTGCCCGGAAAGGTAGGCAATGGCTTCCTCGTCGTTGCGCACGGAGCCGATCACGTGAAAGCGGGTGGACTGGCGCAGGGCGCGTTCCATGAAGAAACTGTCCGCTTCAGAATCGTCGGCAATCAGGACAGAATATTTTTCATTCGTATTTTCAGACACGGGCGTGGTTCTTATTGTAGGACAAAATGTTGCGTCAAGCGATTTTTGGCAAATACCCAATTTTTAATGAAGCCTTTACGCTCTCAACCATACGGAAAAGCCGGCTTCAAATTCCATTCTTCGACCAGGTCGCGCGGGATTTCATCCAGGAAACGGGAGGGTCGCTGCATCGCGTCGCCGCTGCCGCCGGAAATCATCCGCAACAAGGGAAAGCTGAGATAAATCTCGTTGCGGGCGCGCGTGATGGCCACGTAAAGCAGCCGCCGTTCTTCTTCCTCCCCCTCGGGATTGTTCAATGAACGCGCCGACGGAAACATGCCGTCGCAAAGCATGATGAGGAATACCACGTCGAACTCCAGCCCCTTGGCCTGATGAATAGTGGAGAGCCGGATTTGCTCGGTGTCGTTGTTCGCGCGCTGGTCGGCCTCGGCTTCGAGATTGCTCAGCAAGGCGAGTTGCGTGAGAAAATCTCCGGTGTTGGGAAATTGCTGCGCAAAGACGGCAAGCTGTTCGAGGTCATCGAGGCGGTTGCGATAATTCGCGTAGGTCTCCTGCAAATATTCTTCGTAACCCGCCTCAACCACCAGTCGAAGCATGCGCGCGGGATTGCCGCGGGCCGGCTCGGTTTCCAGTTGCGAGAGGGTGGCGACCAATTGCGCCCAGGCCACGGCCGCTTTTTTTGGCACGGCCGCGACAGCCGCCTGCATGGCGGTGGCGAGCGGCGCGCGGGGCGCGGGTTCTTCCGTTCCAAGCGGCGCGGTTTTCAACGCAGCGGCAAAATTGAGCCAGAGCTTGTCCGCGCCTTTGCCGCCGATGCCGGGCAGGAGTTGCACGATGCGTTTGAAGGCCAGTTCGTCGCGCGGGTTGGACGCGAGCTTGAGATAGGCCGTGGCGTCCTTGATGTGGGCCTGCTCAAAAAAGCGGATGCCGCTGGTGATGCTGAAGGGGATGTTGCGCCGCGTCAATTCAAGCTGAAGTTCAAGCGCGTGAAAATGCGACCGGTACAACACGGCCATCTCGTTCATGTTCACGCCTTCTTCGCGAAGCTGGAGAACGCGCTGGGCGACAAACGCGGCCTGCTCCGAGCCGGTCTGGCAGGCGACCAGCACCGGCTTGGAGCCGGACTTGCGCGCGGGCGCAAGCTGCTTGGTGAACTGCCGGATGTTGGCGGCAATGGCGGCGTTGGCCACATTCAAGATTTCGGGAGTGCTGCGGTAATTGGTTTCAATCTTGTAAATCTTCGCGTTCGGGTAGCGCTCGGGAAATTTCAAAATGTTTTGAAAATTCGCGCCGCGCCACGCATAGATGCTTTGCGCGTCATCACCGACGACCATGACGTTGTGATGCCGCGCGGCCAGCAGGTCAATCAACTCGCTCTGAAGCTGGTTCGTGTCCTGGTATTCATCCACGAGAATAAATTGGAAACGGCGCTGGAATTGTTCGCATACTGCGGGGTTTTCGCGCAGCAGCCTCAGCCACAGGTCGAGCAAGTCGTCAAAATCCATCGCGTTCGCCGCGCGTTTGCGGGCCGCGTAGCGTTGCTGCTGGTCGGTAATCTGCGGCTCGAGATTTTCAAAATAGTCATATTCCGCAGCCAGAACTTCGGCGACGGTCTTGCGCGTGTTCACGGCCAGCGAAAAAATATCGGCCAGCACGTCGCCCTTGGGAAAGCGCGTCGCCTTGACGTCAATGGCCGCCTCGCCGAGGCAGGCGTCAATGAGGTCCTTGGCATCTTCGCGGTCGAGGATGGAGAAGTCGCGCTGGTATCCGAGCAGGTTCGCGTGCTGGCGCAAAATGCGGTTGCCAATCGCGTGAAACGTCCCGCCCCAGAGCGACGCCAATTCGTGGCCCAGCAGGTCGGACACGCGTCGCATCATTTCCTTGGCCGCCTTGTTGGTGAACGTCAGCAGCAGAATCCGGTCGGGCGGAATCCCCTGCTCCAGCAGAAAACCGACGCGATAAGTGAGCGTGCGGGTCTTGCCCGACCCGGCGCCCGCGATGACCAGCGCGGGTCCCGGCGGCGCCGTGACGGCGGCGTACTGCTGCGCGTTCAGTTCCTCCGCATAATTGACATGCAGATGGACTGGCGGATTGAACGGTTGCAGCACGTAGTCACGCGACATGCTTAAAATCTACGTCAATGTGCGGAAAGCTCCAAGCACCGTTAAGCACCAGGCACCAACCTCCAAGCTCCAGAGAATAACCAAGCCTCAAACATCAAACATCGTGGTTTGAGATTTGGTTGTTTGGAGCTTCTCTGGAGCTTGGATGTTGGTGCTTGGTGCTTTTTAATCAAAGCCTCTTTCGGAGGCTGAGAAAAAGTGAACTTGCCAAATTACGCTGCTTTAGCTTGCCCAGCAATTTCCCGGCGCAGGCGGGCAATGTTGGCCTCGACGCGTGCCACGTAATAATTCGGGCCGGATGGATAAGGATTGTTCAGAAAGCGATAAAGACCCATAAAATCGTGGTCGAGCTTCGCCAAAACGTAATTTTCCCAAAACGCGGGCGTTTTTCGCATCAGGTCGGCGGTGCCCAGGGCGAAGCCGACGATTTTTTCAAGCTCGTTTTGGAAGGGAATCCGGTCG
>JAQGPB010000359.1 GCA_028293265.1 Pedosphaera sp.
TGGATTTGCTGCCGATGCTGACGGGCCAGCCGGGGGTTTCAAGATAGAGCAGGCCCAGACCACGGTCGGAGCCGGCATAATCAAGTTTGGGATCGAGGCCAAGGGCGATTCTGAACTCGGCTTCCATCTGGCCGACGATCTTAAGGGCGCCGAGGTTCCGGGTTTGGGCGAGTTGGCCGAGGTTCAAAGAGAGATAATAATGGCCGGGCACAGAGTTAGGATCGCGCTCAATCAGGGCACGACAGGCGGCAATGCCTTGCTTGGCAATGTCCTCGCGCTGGGTGTTGGATGTGGCGAAATCGGCCCAATCATAGCAGGCGCGACCGAATTGCCAGGCCGCTTCAGGGTCATTTGGCTGGGACTCGAAGCGGGTTTTGGCGGCGTTGAACACCTTTTCGGCGTGACGGGCGAATTCGGCTTTGTCGGACGGAGGCTTGATATGACTGGAATCGTACTGCGCCAAGACAGGGAACGTGAGACCGAGACAGGCAGCCAAGAGGCAGGCCACCAGCCCAAAATAAAGGGAAACATCGAACGTCGAACGCCGGAAATCGAACACCGAATAACCAAGGTTCTTGCGCAACTGATGGGATTTCGTGGGTTTGGTACCCCATGAATTAATTATTGCTAACATATGCGCCAGACCTATATAGTGTACAGTCTAGTGAAGTTAAACTGGAAATGTAAAAGATTTGCGGCGGCGTCCCTGTTGCTGTTGGTGGTGTGCGCCGGTTGTGGCGGCTTGAATGCGTCGCACAGCGTCTCCCCGGCCTCGTTCTTTTTGCCCGGTTTGATGAAGGCCGATCCGCAGCCACCGTCTTCTGATGCCGTGCCTAAAGCCGGTCCAGTCAAGCAGTTCGCTCAAGTTCAATAATCAAATTATGCGATTCCCACTGGCCCTGACGGCTAAAATCGCCGGGCATATCATCAAGCACAAGGTCAAACGCACGCCGCGATTTGCCATGGTTTTGCAGCTTGAACCGTTGCACACCTGCAACCTCACCTGCACCGGCTGCGGCCGCATCCGTGAATATTCGACGAATCTCAAGGACATGGTGCCGCTCGACCAATGTTTGCAGGCCGCCAATGAGTGCGATGCGCCGATGGTTTCAATCTGCGGCGGGGAACCGCTGATTTATCCCAAGATTGAAGAATTGATCAACGGCCTGTTGAAACAGGGCCGCGTGCTTTATATCTGCACGAACGGCATGTTCATGCGGAAAAAAATGCGCGAGTATCTCGCCGCCGTTTATTCGCCCGCGCTGGAGTCGAAGGTCAGGCAATTGCTCGATGGAAAGTTGATCACGGAGAAGGATGCGGAAACCATCCGCAAATCCGACGAAACCGCGCGCAAGAAATCGGTGATCCACCCGACGAAATGGATGTATTGGAATGTCCACGTGGACGGCTTGGAATTCACCCATGATCTCATCGTGGAACGTGAGGGCGTTTTCAAGGAATGCATCGAAGCCATCAAAATGGCCAAGATCATCGGTTACCAAGTCGCGACGAACACGACGGTTTATAAAGAGACCGACGCGCAAGAGATCGAGGACATGTTCAAGTATCTGAGCTCGCTGGAGGTGGATGGCCACACCATTTCTCCGGGCTACGATTACGATGCCGCCAAGAAGGACATGGTCAAACGGCTGGGCCGCGATCCCAAGGAATTTTTCCTCACGCGGGAAATGACGCGGCAAAAGTTCGCGAAAATCCTCGATTGGGGCAAGGCCTTCACGATTTTTGGCACGCCCGCCTACTTGGAGTTCCTGGCGGGGAAACGCGAGTTGCCTTGCAGCGCCTGGGCCATTCCCACCTACAATGTTCGCGGTTGGAAGGCCCCCTGTTACGTCATGACCGATGGCCATTATCCGACGTACGCCGAAATGTCGGCAAAGGTGGACTGGAGCAAGTACGGCGTGGATGACAAAGGCTGCGGCCGCGACCCGCGTTGCGAGAATTGCATGATGCATTCCGGCTTTGAGCCGTCCGGCGCCCTGAACGCCGGTGCCCGTGACTCTTGGAAAAACTTCAAATACAACTTTGGGGCGAAACCCAAGCCCTATCCCGCCTCGCCGGCCCTGGCGCTGAAAGCATTCAATGGGATCTCCATCGGCAAGGGGCATCTGGCGGACGCAAAGGCGGCGATCAATTCGCCCCGCGCAGCGATGAACGGCGCACAGGCGGCATTCTCCCGCAAGGAAACGCCGCATGAGCACGCGGAGGGCAGCGGCAGTTGCAGCACCGGCGATACGACCCAGCGCGATGAGTTGCTGGCGAAGATTGCGCAGAAGAAGGATGTGTAAGCGCAGTCGCGGGGATGATTCTGGCAACAAATGATCTCACAAAACCAACACCAATGGAGTGAAATCCGGCTAAAGGGCAAGAGAACTTTCCTTTGGTGGAATGGGGTTGTTTTGCGAGGGTTGCCGATGGCGCTGGCGATAACCTTTTTCGATTGTTTTTTTCGAAAAATTGAAATTAATTCTGGAGTTTTAATCGGGAATTTGGTTGGCGGAATTGTGTTTGGTCTGCTCTATGGCGGCTGGCTATGGCGGAGGAATGAAGCGGCTTATACAAATCATTTTCACTAAAAAACATGAGCCAAATTTCCAGTCAATTGGAATTTCCCGCCTTGCACGATCCACGTTATCCGGTGCATAGGATTGCGGATCAACTGGAGCCTTTTCTGCGGGTGATTGTGGAGAAGTTTCATCCGGAGAAAATCATTCTCTTCGGCAGCCAGGCTTATGGCGAACCGGATGAACACAGCGACGTGGATTTGCTGGTGATTCGTCACGGCATCACGTCGGAACGCGAGAGCAATATTGAGATTCGCGACGCATTTGACACGGTTGACAGATCATTGTTGCCATTCACAATTTTGAGCAAAACTCCGGAACGAATCGCCGACCGGCTGTCGGTGAAAAGTCCTTTTTACGAGGATATCGTGGGCAAAGGGCTCCAATTATATGCCGCTGAACAGGCACTCGGATGAAAACAACCCTGGGGATTGGTTTTACTCCGCGGCGGATCGTTTGCGCGGAGCAGATGCGCTTTGGCGCATCGAAGGTTTTACTCATTCGGGGATTGAACTGTTGCAAGAATCCATGGAACGCTACTTGAAAGGTTTCCTGATCGCAAAGGGATGGAAACTGGCAAGAACGCACGACCTCCGGTTGTTGCTTCAGGAAGCGCAGCGTCATGACGCCGGTTTTGCGCGGTTTCAGGCGATGTCGAAGGAACTGACTGAGGATTTCTTTGCCCAGCATTATCCGGGCGGTGACTGGACGGACTTGGGCAAAAACTATGAGTCGCTTCGCAAGCAAGCCGGTGATTTAATTGAATTAATCAGACAGAATCTGCCGGGGCATTTCCCGGCGACCTAAGAACTAATTATGAGCAAAACCCTGTTCCTCAGCCCTCCGTCCTTTGACGGCTTTGATGGCGGCGCCGGCGCGCGCTACCAGGCCAAGCGCGAAATCCGCTCCTTCTGGTATCCCACCTGGCTCGCGCAGCCCGCCGCGCTCGTGCCCAACAGCAAGCTGATGGATTGCCAGCCGCACGATATTGACGTCAAAACCTGCCTCGC
>JAQGPB010000372.1 GCA_028293265.1 Pedosphaera sp.
CATTAATTCTGGCGTGGAAAAAGTTTCGCTGGTGGACGGACGCATGGCGCATTCGGTGTTGCTGGAGATTTTCACGGACCGAGGCGTGGGCACCGAAGTGGCGCTCTGACATTGTACCAAGTTGATAAACGTACAATGATTTACATTAAATTGAACTATGAATGAAACCAAGCCAGTCACCCCGGAACGCGTCATGCAGTTTGCCTGGGGCTATGCGCCGACCCTCATCATCGAGGCAGCCCTGAAACATAATGTCTTTGACCTCCTGGACGAGTCACCAAAGTCCGTGGAGCAGCTTGTCTCGGAAACCGGCGCATCATCGCGCGGGTTGATTGCCATTCTCAACGCTTTGGTCAGCCTGCAAATGCTTGCCAAATCGGGCGATCGTTATTCGCTCACACCCGAGAGCGCCACCTTCCTGGTTTCCACCAAACCCGCTTATCACGGCGCGCTGTTCAAACATATTTCGGAAGGGCTGCTTCCCCAATGGCTGAAGCTCACCGAAGTAGTTCAAACTGGCAAACCGGCCACGACGGTAAACGACAACAAAGCCGGAGCGGAGTTCTTTGCCGGATTTGTCGAATCAATTTTTCCGCTGAGCTACAATGCCGCCAAGCTGCTGGGAGAGCATTTGGGCCTATCCAAGACGAGTTCGCCGGTCAGTGTGCTTGATCTTGCCGCCGGTTCCGGCGTCTGGGGTATTGCTCTGGCTGAACAATCAACCAAGGTGCAGTTAACGGCAGTAGATTGGCCGCAGGTCCTTGAAGTTACGCAACAGGTTGCCGAGCGGCATGCCGTGGCCGACCGCCTGAAAACCATCCCCGGCGATCTGCTCAAAGTGGATTTCGGCGCCGGTCATCAGGTGGCGACGCTCGGCCACATTCTGCATAGCGAAGGAATTGAGCGCAGCCGCCAATTGTTGCGCAAGACTTTCGCCGCGCTCGCCACGGGCGGCACCATTGCCATCATGGAATTCGTGCCCAACGATGATCGCACCGGCCCGCCGAACGCGCTCATTTTCGCGGTGAACATGCTGGTCAACACCGAAGCCGGCGACACCTTCACCTTCGCCGAAATGAGCGCGTGGTTGCGCGAAGCGGGCTTTGCAAATGTACGCCAGCTTGATGTCAAGGCCGCCTCGCCTTTGATCCTGGCGACCAAGCCATGACGAGGCGTCGGCGCGATATTCCGCTTTCCTCCCGTCAGTTTCCTGCTAAAGATTTTCCTTTGGTGTGAAAAGCAAAACATGAAAGAAATTGTTCCGGCGCCGCCGGCCATGGTGCATAACGAAACGGCTGAGATTCAGAATCTGTTTCAACAATATGTCGTGCCTTCCTACGGTCGTTTCGACCTCGTGCTCAGCCACGGTTCAGGCAGCCAGCTCTGGGATGTCAGCGGCAGGCGCTATCTCGACTTCGGCGGCGGCATCGCGGTCTGCTCGCTCGGTCATGCCTCTCCCGCCATCACCGAGGCGCTGATCGAGCAATCGCGCAAGCTGGTTCACGTTTCCAATTTTTACTATCAAGGCCCTCAGGGACGGCTCGCGCAGGCGCTTGTCGGCCTGATCGGCCCCGGCAAATGTTTCTTCTCCAACAGCGGCGTCGAGGCAAACGAAGGCTTGTTCAAGCTGGCCCGCAAATTCGGCCATGACGAAGGTCGTTTTGAAATCATCACCACCATCAATTCCTTCCATGGCCGGACGCTTGCGGCCATTGCCGCCACCGGCCAGGAGAAGGTGAAAAAAGGTTTTGAACCGGCGGTGCCTGGTTTCCGGCATGTGCCGTACAACGATCTCGCGGCGATGCGCGCGGCGATTTCGCCGGCGACCGTGGCCATCTTGATCGAAGGCATCCAGGGCGAAGGCGGCGTCACGCCAGCCGCACCCGAATACCTGCTTGGGCTGCGGCAATTGTGTGACGAAAAAAAACTGTTGCTGCTCATGGATAGCGTGCAATGCGGACATTTCCGCACCGGCCGGTTTCAAAGTTATCAGCGGACGCTCGAAGACGTTCCGGGCGGCGAGCAGTTCATTCCGGACGGCATCTCGATGGCCAAGTCGCTCGGCGGCGGTTTTCCGATGGGCGCGTTCTGGGTGCGGCAGCCGTATGCGGACCTGCTCGGCGCGGGTTCGCACGGAACGACTTTCGGCGGCGGGCCGCTGGGCTGCGCGGTGGCGCTGAAAATCCTCGCCGTCATTCAACAGGAAAAACTTGCGGACAACGCGCGCGAAACGGGCTCCCATCTCAAAACGGGTTTGCAGGAACTGGCGCGGAAATTCCCCGGTGTCATCCAGAACGTGCGCGGGCTGGGATTGATGATCGGCATCGAACTCGCGCCGAACATCCCGGCCTTTTCCAACGAAGGCAAAAGCGCCGCAGTGCGGTTCACGAATCTTTTGCACGCCGCCGGTTTGCTCGCCATCCCCGCCGGCACGCACATCATCCGGCTGCTGCCCGCGCTTAATTTGCATCGCAGCGAGGCGGATGAAGGTTTGAAAATCATCGGCTCAGTGATGGAAAAGTTATCCTCATGAAAAACCTGTTGAGCATCGAAAAGCTGGCCCTCGCGGAAATCGAGGCCATTCTGTCCGCCTCCGGCCCGTTGAAAAAAGAGCGCGGCCACCATGCCCGCCAGCCGCTCGCCGGCCAGAGCTGGGCGATGATCTTTTCCAAGTCCTCGACCCGCACCCGCGTTTCCTTCGAGGTCGCCATCCGCGAACTGGGCGGCCAGGTGATGTTTCTCAACGCGAACGACATCCAGCTTGGCCGTGGCGAGGCGATCAAGGACACCGCGCGCGTGCTGGGCCGCATGGTGCATGGCGCGATCATCCGCACTTTTGCCCAGGCCGATGTCGAAGACTTCGCGCATTTCGCCGCCATTCCCACGATCAACGCCCTCACGGATGACGAGCATCCCTGCCAGATTCTCGCGGATATTTTCACCTTCGAGGAAAAGCGCGGCTCCATTCGCGGCAAAACGGTCGCGCTGATCGGAGATGGCGCAAGCAACATGACGAACTCGTGGATTTTCGCGGCGGCCAGGCTCGGCTTTGAACTGCGCGTCGCCGCGCCCAAGGGTTATCAACCTGACGCGGACATTCTCAAGCGCGCCGGCGGCAAAATCACCGTGACGGAAGATGTCCAGGCCGCCGCGGAATGCGCGGATTTGCTTTACACCGACGTATGGATTTCCATGGGCAAGGAAGCCGAGTCCGGCGAGCGCATCCACAAATTGAACGGCTATCAGATCAACGCCGCCCTCGTCAAACTCGCCCGCCCGGAAGCGCTCGTCATG
>JAQGPB010000383.1 GCA_028293265.1 Pedosphaera sp.
AAGTTATGAACCCAAGTTCGCCAAAAATTAGCTTAACCATTGACGGTACACTCGCCGAAGCAAACGCAGGGGAGCGCTTGGTGGATCTGCTTAACCGCATCGGACCCAAAATCCCCCAGGTCTGTTATCATCCCCAGCTCGGCCCGATTCAGACCTGCGACACCTGCATGGTCGAGGTGGATGGAAAACTGGCAAGGGCATGCGCAACAATTGCAGCGGACGGCATGGAAGTCTCAGCCAATTCGCCCCGCGCCGATGCCGCCCAGCGGGAAGCCTTCGACCGGATTCTGGGCAACCACATGCTTTATTGCACCGTGTGCGACAACAACAATGGCAACTGCACGGTCCATAACACCACCAAGCTGCTCGCCGTCGAGCACCAGAAAATTCCATTCAAGACCAAACCGTTCGAGGTGGACTCGACCAATCCATTTTACCGTTACGACCCGGACCAATGCATCCTTTGCGGCCGCTGCGTCGAGGCCTGCCAGAATGTCCAGGTCAACGAGACGCTTTCGATTCGCTGGGAGGACCCGCACCCGCGCGTGTTGTGGGACGGCGGCGCGAAGATTGGTGAATCAAGTTGCGTTTCCTGCGGCCATTGCATCACCGTCTGTCCCTGCAACGCACTAATGGAAAAATCCATGCTCGGCGAAGCAGGCTTTTTCACCAAGCTGCCCAAGCCCGCCTTGGACGGCATGATTGATCTGGTGAAAGGCATCGAACCGGACACCGGTTACGGCGCCATCCTCCAGCTTTCCGAGGGTGAAGCGGCTATGCGCGAATCCCGCATCCGCCGCACCAAGACCGTTTGCACTTATTGCGGCGTCGGTTGCAGCTTCGACATCTGGACCAAGGACCGGCACATTTTGAAAGTCGAGCCAACCGACGGCCCCGCCAACGGCATCTCCACCTGCATCAAGGGCAAGTTCGCGTGGGATTTTGTGAACAGCGGTGACCGGCTGACCAAACCATTAATTCGCGAGGGCGGCAAATTTCGCGAAGCCAGTTGGGACGAAGCCCTCGGCTTGGTCGCCCGCCGCATGACTGAAATCAAGGCCGGCAGCGGCCCCGACTCGCTTGCGTTCATTTCCTCATCCAAATGCACGAATGAAGAGAGCTATCTCATGCAGAAGCTCGCGCGCGCGGTAATTGGCACCAACAACATGGACAATTGCTCCCGCTATTGCCAGGCGCCTGCCACGATGGGCCTCTTTCGCACAGTCGGTTACGGCGGTGATTCCGGTTCCATCAAGGACATCGAGAACGCGAGCCTCGTGCTGATCATTGGGAGCAACACCGCGGAGAGCCACCCCGTCCTGGCCACGCGCGTCAAACGGGCCCATAAATTGCGCGGCCAAAAACTGATCGTCTCCGATTTGCGCGAGAACGAAATGGCCAAACGCGCCGGCCTCTTTCTGCGTCCCAAACCCGGGACCGACCTCGTGTGGCTTTCGTCCGTCACCCGTTACATCTTAGACCATGGGCTGGCCAAGACCTCGTTTCTGGAAAAGTGGGTGAACGGTTTGGAGGAATACAAAAAGAGCCTTGAACTGTTCACCCTGGAGTTTGCCTCGGAAACCTGCGGCCTGCCCATCGAGACGTTGAAGAAAGTCGCGCACCTCATCGCCGAAGCAGAAGGCGTGTGCATTCTCTGGGCCATGGGCGTCACCCAACACTGCATGGGTTCGGACACTTCAACCGCCATCTCCAACCTCCTGCTCGTCACCGGCAACTACATGCGGACCGGCACAGGCGCTTATCCGTTGCGCGGCCACAACAACGTCCAGGGAGCCAGCGACCACGGCGCCATGCCCAACTTCCTGCCCGGCTATCAATCCGTGGATGATCCCGAGACACGGGCGCGCTTTGAAGCAAATTGGAAAGTAAAACTCCCGACGACCAAAGGAAAGGACAACCACGAAATGATCGAGGCCATTCATCGCGGCAAACTCAAGGCCATGTACTTGTTCGGCGAGGAAATCAGCCTCGTGGATTCAAACGCCAACTTCGTCAACGACGGCCTCTCCAAGCTCGATTTCTTTGTCGTGCAAGACATCTTCTTCAGCGATACCTGCCGGTTTGCGGACGTGGTATTGCCCGCCAGCCCCAGCCTGGAAAAGGAAGGCACCTTTACCAACACCGAGCGCCGCATCCAAAGACTTTATCAAGTGCTTGAGCCTCTCGCCGGAAGCCGGCCCGACTGGCAAATCATCCAGGATGTCGCCAATCGTCTCGGCGCCCACTGGCATTACCAGCATCCGTCGGAAATCTATCGGGAGATTGCCTCGGTGACGCCGCTCTTTGCCGGGGTGACCTACGAACGGCTCGCAGGCTACAAATCCCTTCATTGGCCCGTCGCCGCCGACGGAACCGACGAGCCGCTGCTTTATACGAAAGGCTTCAACTTCCCCGATGGCAAGGCCCGCCTCTTCCCGCTCGCTTACTCCCGGCCAACCGATCCGACGAATGAGGAATTCGACCTCCACCTCAACAACGGCCGGCTGCTCGAACATTTCCACGAAGGCAATCTCACTTATAAGAGCGAAGGCATCCGTGAAAAAGTCCCGGACACCTTCGTCGAAGTCTCGCCGGAACTTGCCTCGGAGCGCGGCATTCAAAGTGGAACCTGGGTGCAACTCCTCTCGCGCTACGGCCAAGTGCGCGTGCGCGCCCTGGTGACCGACCGGGTGCAGGGCAAGGAGCTGTACATGCCCATGAACTCCGCCGAAAGCCCCGTCAACCGCCTCACCAGCAGCCATACGGATGCGATCACCCACACACCGGCCTACAAGGAAACTTCCGTCCGCCTTCGCGTGCTTTCGGAATCCGGCGAGAACCCGCTGCCCCGGGTCAATCCCCGTTATGGTCATCCCACACCCCAGCGTGGAGTCGAAGTCGAACGGAAATGGAAACGTGCGGATTATCGTATTCCAGGAAGCCAGTCCAATTCGTTCCACACCACCAAAACCACGGCCAATGGACAGTAAAGTATCGTTTCTGACCCTCAACCATCAACCATAAACCTTCAACCCTCAACCAACCATGGCCCAACCCATTCCTCTCGAACTCCCCGCGCGCGATCCGCGCGCGGAACTGCAAGCACGCCTGCAAAACGCCCCTCTGGAGCATGCTGAAGCGTTGCTCGCCTCCTATGAAGTGCTGCAGGGACTCCATGACCGCGGCGTCTTCGACCTGCTGCGCGGCGCTCTCGGCTCAGGCGACAAGGTCATTGAAATCATTGTCGAGGCGTCGAAGTCACCTGAGGCAATCCGCGGCATTCGGAACGTTGTGATCTTGTCGAAAATTCTGGGAACCATGGACCCCGAACTGCTTGAAGGCTTTGCCCGCTCGCTGCCCGAAGCTCTCGCTGTTACCAAGGCCCACAAATCAAAACCACCCGGCCTCTGGGGGCTCCTGAATCAGTTCAGAAGCGACAATTTCCGCCGCGGCCTGCTCCTGGTCAACTCCATGCTTGAAGCCTTCGGAAGAAACCTCCCCGGCAAAGAGTCAAAAAATCCATCTCAAAAATAAACTGGACGATGACACTCATTTCCAAGCTGCAACGCCTCCGTATCTCGCGCGTTCAAGCCTGAAGCATGAGCTGATTGACGTGCGGTGCTTGGAAGGTCATCATCACGCGAACTTGGACTCATGCATTTCCGCGACCTGAACGAAGCCCAGATACTCGCCCTCGCCATCACCGCCGAGGAAGAGGACGCCCGCATCTACCGCGACTTTGCCGAATCGCTCCGCGCCGATTTCCCGGCCACGGCGGAACTGTTCATCAAAATGGCCGCAGAAGAAGATGGGCACCGGCATCGTTTGATCGAAGCGTATCGCCAACGTTTCGGCGAACACATCCCTCTCATCCGGCGGCAGGACGTCAAGGGCTTTATGATGCGCCGTCCCTTGTGGTTCACGAGAGCTCTCGCGCCAGGCCGCGCGCGTGAGGAAGCCGCCCTGATGGAAATTGAAGCGCGCCGTTTTTACGAAGCCGCCGCACAGCGAACCAATGATGCCGGAATCCGCCAACTCCTGGATGATCTCGCCCAGGAAGAGCAGCGCCACGAAGCCACCGCCGAGGAAATCACGGATGCGCAAACCACCTCAGGTGCGTTAAGCCAAGAACACGACGTTGCGCGCCGGCTGTTTGTTTTGCGCTTCGTCCAGCCGGGACTCGCCGGGTTGATGGATGGTTCGGTATCCACGCTCGCGCCTTTGTTTGCCGCCGCCTTCGCCACTGGCAGCACGCTGGCTACCTTCAAGGTCGGATTGGCGGCGTCGATCGGCGCGGGCATCAGCATGGGCTTCGCCGAAGCCTTGTCGGACGACGGCAAACTCAGCGGACGCGGCA
>JAQGPB010000371.1 GCA_028293265.1 Pedosphaera sp.
CAGCGCTCCGAGGCTGAAGACAGAAAGATATTTTTTCATTGCGATAAAGACCGCAAACCGGAGCCGCGCTCAGCGATAAGCCGCGTCTTCCAACCCCTGCTTTTTGATCTCGGCGGAATCCTCCCAGATGATGTCGGTGGTCCGCGCATCAATCAGTTGGAAGGCGTAAAGAATGTAATCGCTCGTCCCGGCGCCGGTGCGCGTCGAGATGCCTTGCAACGTGCCGGTCAGGAAGAAGTCCGCGCCCTTGAACTCAACCACGTTGGGATCGGCATTGGCGGTGACCTGGCCGGATTGCTTCAATTGGCGTTCGCGTTCGAGGGCATCCATGCGGTCGCGCGCGAGGAACAGCACCTTGCCGGTCGCCTTGCTGTTCAATTGCGTGCGGATGCGCGTGAGGAAGATGTCCTTGTTGATCGGGAAGCGGGTTTCGTTCTTGACCGGATCGAGCACGACGCGCGGCGTTCCCTGGGCGTTGGCAATCTGCGGGATGCCCAGAATGCTGCGGGCCATTTTGTCGGTGACGGCGACGAGGTCTTGCGACTCGACGCCGGTGCCGGAGACAAAGCCGCGTTCGTCGGGGCGCATTTCGGTGACGGGGACGCCGGAGGGATTTTGGACGCCCGAGGAGGCGCAGCCGGTGATGAAACCAATGGCCGCAAGGGCCAGTACCGAATTTTGCAATTTATTCAAAGTCATATTCATAAGGGTATTAGTTTAAAGCAGATTGGCTGGCAGTGCGCAACTCCCTATTGCACGCTCAGCGGCCAAAGGGAGCGCTGGCAGCACTCATCGGAGTGCCCGAGTAGTAGATTGGGTGTAAATGGATGGCGGTTGAGGCGGCGCGCCATTCGCCGCTTCCGGGCTGAAGAATTGTGCTTGCGCCGACGCCGACGCGGCCGCCGCGCAAATTCTCAGAATAAGCTTTCTCATATCGTTCGGTACGTTTGACGCATGATTCGTTTTTTTATTCGCAAAACACAATAACACTATTTTGGCAGCGGGTAAATTAACAAAGTCATTGCACATCAGCGGGATACGGTCCTTAAAATCGTCCTCCAAACCGACTCTTTCATATATTCCATTTGTGGACTGTTGCTTTCTGCATATACTGAGCACATCGCTTTGATGAAACCAAATGAAACCAATTTTGTTGGCAGAAGACGTGGAAGATGACGCGTCCGTGATCAAGCGCGCGCTTAAACTGGCCGGCGTGATGAATCCGATCATCGTCGTTCCCGACGGCGTGGAAGCGATCCTTTATTTGCAGGGCGAAGGGTCATATGCTGATCGAACGCGATTTCCGCTTCCCGGGGTGCTCCTGCTGGACCTTAAAATGCCCAAGCGCGGCGGTCTTGAAGTTTTGGAATGGTGCCGGGCGCAACCGCATTTGCAGGATATGCTGATCGTGATACTCAGCGGCCTGCACGAAGTGGGCTTGGTGCAGCGCGCCTACTCAATGGGGGCCAATTCGTTTCTGATCAAGCCCTGCAACCTTGAGGATGTCGCCAACTTGACGAAAACTTTCCCGGGCTATTGGGAACAGCCGCCGCCGCCAGCGCAAGCTTCAACTTAGAAACCTGCCTTGTCAGGGCCTCGTGGGAAAGTTATCGTGGCGGCGATGAAAATGTCGCACCGCCCATTGTAACGCCATGCTTGCCCGACGCGTCATACCCTGTCTTGATGTCCATGACGGCCAGGTCACCCGCGGCGTCCAGTTCGGCAAGGCCGAGGCCGGCGGGTTGCGCAACGTGGGCGACCCGGTGGAACTCGCGCTGCGCTACAACGAACAGGGCGCGGATGAAATGGTCTTCTTCGACATCACCGCCTCCGCGCATGGCCGCGCCAGCATGATCGCCGTCATCGAACGCGCGGCGGACCAATGCTTCATGCCGCTCACCGTCGGCGGCGGCATCCGCTCCGTTGACGACATGTATGCAATGCTGCGGGCGGGCGCGGACAAGATCAGCATCAATTCCTCCGCGCTGGCGACGCCGGACTTGATTCGCGCCGGGGCGGAAAAATTCGGCAGCCAATGCATCGTCGTTTCAATTGACGCCAAGAAAGTTTCGCCGGAACGGTGGGAGGTTTTCAGCCATGGCGGCCGCAAGGCGACCGGCTTGGAAGCGGTGGAATGGGCCAAACGCGCCGTCGCTTTGGGCGCGGGCGAAATTGTGCTGAACAGCATTGACGCGGACGGCACCAAGGCCGGCTTCGATCTGGTCATCACGCGGCGCATCAGCGAATCTGTCGGTGTGCCCGTGGTGGCGAGCGGCGGCGCGGGCAGTCTGGAACACATGGCGGCAGTGTTGCTCGAAGGCAAGGCGGACGCGGTGCTGGCCGCGAGCGTGTTTCATTATGGGACTTATACGGTGGGACAGGTGAAGGAGTTTTTGGCGAAGCACGATATTCCAGTGAGGCTTTAATGAAACCAAATCTGCCAAGTCGCGAGGAAATTAATGTGAATAACAGTTTAGACGAGCAAACCGCCTGTAGGAATTTCTTCGGTAAAACATTGGAGGAAGC
>JAQGPB010000406.1 GCA_028293265.1 Pedosphaera sp.
ATTCCCAAACGCGTCGGTTATGCGCGGCCATGGCGAAACCTGTTTCTCACGCGGAGAGTCCTGCCGCGCCACGGCGCAGTCGCGATGCACAAACGCTCCGTTGACGAAATCAACCAACGCATCCGCAAGGATTCACTTCCGCCCGCTTATCCCGCCGACGCGCACCACATCCATCAATATCTTCACCTCGCCGCCGCGTTGGGCGCGAACCCCGCGCCGCTGGCCCCGTGCTTGACCGTCACCGCCGAAGCGATTGCGAACTTCATCGCCAAATTCAATCTCGCCGCCAATTCCAACGAAAGCGCGCCCTTTTTCGGCCTGAACGCCGGCGCGGAATACGGCCCCGCCAAACGCTGGCCCGAGGCGCGCTTTATCGAAGCCGCCATTCAAATCCAGCGCCAGACCAACTGCCGCTGGCTCATCTTCGGCCTCAAAGCCGAGTCAGAAATGGCTGCGCGCATTGTCGCTGAAATTTCCCGCGCCGCCGAAAAACAATTTGGCCGCGAAGCGACCGCCAATAATCCCCGCGCGTTCAATCTCGCCGGTGCGACGACCCTGGCGGAACTTTGCTCCGCGCTCAAATTCTGCCGCGTCCTGCTCACCAACGACTCCGGCCCGATGCACGTCGCGGCAGCTCTCGGCACACCCGTCGTCGTCCCCTTCGGCAGCACGTCGCCCGAACTGACCGGCCCCGGCCTGCCCGGCGATACGCGTCATCACCTGCTTTGCGCCCATGCTCCGTGCTCGCCCTGCTTCCTCCGCGAGTGCCCGATTGATTTCCGCTGCATGACCGCCATCAGCGCGGACGCAGTGGTCAAGGCGGTTTTGGAAACAAATTTGAAATGATGTTGTTGATTTATTTCAAGAGGCCCATTCGGACCTCCGCCAGGTCTTGGAGTGCGGCAGTCCCCTGCCGCTTTGGCACCGCGATCTCCAGCCTTTCCCGATGACGCTACTATTCTAAGGATCATAAAATGCATGACAGAGACCACCTTGCCAAGAATCTGCCCGGCCCTTATGGTTATTATATGAGAACTACTGTAGAGGCCATTTACGAAGCCGGCAAACTCATATTGCCTCAACCTCTGCCCCTGCCCGGTAAAGCGCACGTCATTGTCACCATTGAAACTCAGGAACAGGATTCCGATGCTGAGCGGGCCGCTTGGTTGAAGCATTCTGAAGGTTCTTTGGTAAAAGCTCGGGACAATTCGGAGGATGAAATTTTTGACGATCTGACCGCGTTGAATGTTTGAAACTGCTTCCAACTTGTTATACCGGGCGTTATTGGATGTCCTGTTGATTTTCCGCTTCATAGTTTTCCCTCGCTTAAGAAAAAATCGCGGGCTCAATGGCAATTGCCCGAGAGGCTGACTTGCCTTTCACCTCTCACTGCTGAATACTGCCCCTGTGCAAGACTCGGTTACAGAATTGACCAATCAATTGGTGGCCTCCTATGCCCGCCTCGGCGGCATCAACCATCTCGACGGCAAAAACCTGCCCTCCAAGCGCACCATCTGCCTGCTCGCCGTGGATTTGCTCCGGCTGCTGTTCCCCGGTTTCTTTGACGAAAAACTCATCCACTCCTCCGAAATCAAGGTCGAGACCGCCACGCTCATGGATTCCGTGCTCGAACATCTGGAGGACGAAATTTACAAGAGCCTTGAATATCACCGTCCCGAGGAGATCAGCAAAAAAGATCTGCGCCCCACCGCCCACGCGTTGACGCTCGAATTCCTCGGCAAGCTGCCGCGCATCCGCGAATTGCTCCAGACCGACATCGAAGCCGCCTACAACGGCGACCCCGCCGCGTTGAGCCGCGAGGAAATCATCGTCGCCTATCCGTTCGTTGAAACCATCGCCGTGCAGCGCCTGGCCCATGAGCTTTACAAAAAGAACATCGCGTTGATCCCGCGCATCATGACCGAATGGGCGCATGGCCGCACCGGCATTGACCTCCATCCGGGCACAAGAATCGGTTCGCACTTTTTCATTGATCACGGCACCGGCGCAGTGACCGGCGAAACCGCCGAGATCGGCAATCACGTCAAAATGTATCAGGGCGTCGGCCTCGTCGCTCGCTCGCTCTCCGGCGGCCAGCAATTGCACGGCAAAAAACGCCATCCCACCATCGAGGACCATGTCACCATCTACGCCAACGCCACCATCGTCGGCGGCGAAACCATCATCGGCGCCGGCAGCACCATCGGCGCGAACGTGTTCCTCATGCAGAGCGTGCCGCCCAATTCCTTGGTCCTACAAGAAGAGGTCAACGTAAAAGTCATCAGCAAGCCCGAGCGGGACAAGAAAAAGGCCGATTTTCAAATTTAAGCATGGGGATCTCCGCTCCGGCTGGATGTCCGAAAACGGTGATTGCAACCATCACTTGCAAATCTGCCAAAAGCGACCGCCATTTTCCCCCTCTCCTCGGGGGACCACGAAACGCGAAGCGTTCCTCTCCTAATGGGGAAACTGACTCGTGGCGGGCTTGGGAAGCCATTGGGCCGGGGTGAGGGCGGGCGCAGCTCTAACTTTCGGATTTGGGGCGGGCGCTGAACTGACTCGTTATTTTGCCGGTTCGATGGCGGGGCTTTTATTGTGCAAGCGAGGATTCCATGCCAAGTAAGCGATAACGAGCATATTGCAAACGCAAGTGATGCTTGAAACCAAAAAAGCGAGTCCACAAATCCGGCAGGATTGCCGATTTGCCCAAGCCGTTCCTTGGCATTCCAGCCATTGTGATCTTTGGCGTATGCCATGTCCTTTGCTGGATCAAGAATTCCTCGATCAATCAGCCCTTGATAAGCATCTTTCACTTCGACGGTGTGATAACCATGTGCGTATTGACGCAGACCCAGCAGAACAAAAACTATTACGAACAAATTCGCGGCGAGGACAGTGATTGACACAAATTTACGCATCTCATTTTAAAACCGCGTCAACTTCTCCAAGCCTCACCTTTGTCGCACCGAAACGGGCAAATATCTATGAAGCATCTTCAACCACTGCCTTGCCAAAAATCTCAAGATGACCACAACGCAAACACTGTAATGTGATCCCGGGCAAGACCTGTATATATGAAGATCCCGCAAGAAATTCAAAAGTCTCACCTTGGCAGTGCGAACAACGGATACGCCGGCCAGCAGCCTTGTATTTGGCGTTTGAATTGATGGGCTCTGAAGCGGCTTTGACTCCGGCCTTAACCGCTCGTCCGAGTGCTTTCAATGTCTTACCCATAGCAGGAATATTTTTCTGGCCCAATCTGTCTAAACTACGCAGATTTCACGTCAGCCACCAGTGTATCCAGTTTCAAAACCGCGTCAACTTCTCCAACTCCTTCACCCGCGACTCAATCGCCGGGCGCTTGACCTTCGTCGTGAAATTCAACCCGAACCCTTCGCAGCAAAACGACGCCACGACGCTCCCGTAAATCATCCCCCGCCGCAGATTGTCATCAATCGTACCGCGCGCCGTGGAAAGATAACCCATCATGCCGCCAACGAATGAATCGCCCGCGCCGGTCGGGTCCACCACGCGATGCAGCGGATAAGCCGGCGACACGAAAAGCCCGTTCTTCGTCGAAAGGATCGCGCCATGCTCGCCTTTTTTGATGATCACGTATTTGGGCCCGAGCTTGTGGATTTTTTTCAGGGCCGAAAGCAGGTTTTCGTCCTTCGTCAATTGCCGCGCCTCGCTGTCGTTCAAAACGAAGCCATCCACGCGCTTGAGCAATTTCAGCAGATCCGGCAGCGCGATGTTCAGCCAGAGGTCCATCGTGTCCGCCACGACGAACTTCGGCCGTTGCATCTGCGTCAGCACATGGCTTTGCAGCGACGGCGCGATGTTGGCCAGCAGCACGAACTGGGAGTTCTGATAGGACGCGGGCAGCTTGGGACTGAACGTCTCGAACACGCCCAGTTCCGTCGCCAGCGTGCGCCGGTTGTTCATGTTCACCTCGTATTCGCCGGACCAGTGAAAAGTTTTTCCCGGCAAAATCTGCAGGCCATCCAGGTTCACCTTGTGCCGCTTGTAAAGCGCGAGGTATTTCTTCGGAAAATCCTCGCCCACCACGCCCACCAGCTTGACCGGCGCGAAAAAGCTCGCCGCCACCGCCGCGTGGCTGGCCGAGCCGCCCAGCAACCGCGGGTTCTCCGCCTTCGGGGTCTTGATGGAATCCAGCGCCGTCGAGCCGACAATCAATACACTCATGCAAATTTTAGATTACGAGTTTCAACCGTGAAATCAAAGTTGAGACGCTACGTGATAATCCACCCGCTGACAAGCGCGGCGTTGCAAACCCGGTAATTCCCAAGCGCAAAAATAAAACAGCACCTTGGACAGCCTATGTCCACCCTCCTTGGTAAACTCTCCCCCAGAAGTCGGGGGTGTGCCCGTCCTCGTAGCGCGGGCGTCCCTGCCTGCGAGTGACGGCGGCGTCCCGCCGCCAGTCAGTTCAGCAACGGGCTACGCCAAGCCAAACAACCTAAAAATCAACAACCCCCCATGAAAAGAGCCTCAGACTGGGAAAATCAGGAAGCCACCTCCACGATCCATGAGCCACCTTTCCCCAAATCCGCAATCCGCAATCGCCAATCCGCAATCAAAAGCCCCGTATTTCCTGCTGTTTCCGCTCTTTCCGCTTATTTCGATGGGGGGGAGGGGTAGCCTGGGAGAACGCAACCTTTCCCTCATTCGATGTTGGTTGTTCGATGTTTCCCCGGTCCCTGCCCCAACCCCATCGCCCGTTGCCTGAGTATTGCACCACAAAAGCAAATCGGTTCCCGGTATTTTTTTGAAAAATTCCGGGCGTGACTTTGAATCGGGTTCATGGAAGATTGTCCGACCAATTATGAAAAAACTCATTTTGTTGTCCTGTCTGGCCGCCGTGGCGCTGGGATTCATCACCGCCCAAGCGGACGAACCTAAAAAAGAAGAAGCCAAAAAAGCCGAAACCAAAGCCGTCAAGGAAGTCGCCGTCATCAAGACCACGGCGGGCGAGATAGTGATCGAGTTCTGGTCAGACGTCGCCCCCAAGACCGTCGAGAATTTCAAGACCCTGGCCAAAAAAGGTTTTTATGATGGCACCTGTTTCCATCGAATTATTAAAGGCTTTATGATCCAGGGCGGTGATCCAAACACCAAGGACCCTAATAAATCTCAGGACAGTTATGGGGGCGGCGGACCGGGCTACACGATTGAGGATGAGTTTAATGACCGGCCCCATTTGCGCGGAGTGATTTCAATGGCCAATACCGGTAGTCCCAATTCGGCTGGCTGCCAATTTTTCATCTGCTTGGACGAGCAGTCGCGCTTGAATCACCATTACACCGGCTTCGGCAAGGTCATCAAAGGTGACGATGTTCTCGGAAAGCTCGGAGATTCTCCCTGCACTGGGCCAAACTCGATGGGGGAATTCAGCATTCCCAAACCTCGCGTGGAATTGATAAGTATGAAGATCGTCCCCGCCGATTCGATTAAATAATCAACCTCAACCTGAATAAAATTGTGAGCACCAACGAAGTTGCCGTCATTAAAACCACCGCGGGCGAAATGGTCGTCGAATTCTGGCCCGATGTCGCGCCCAAGACTGTCGAGAATTTCAAGACCTTGGCAAACCAGGGCTTTTACGATGGGACGGCGTTCCATCGCATCGTGAAAGGTTTCATGATCCAGGGCGGCGATCCCTTGACGAAAGATGCGGACAAGGAATCGCAATGGGGCACGGGCGGTCCCGGCCATCGCGTGAAGGCCGAGTTCAACGAAAAGCCCCACGTGCGCGGCGTGTTGTCCATGGCGCGTTCGCAGAATCCTGATTCGGCGGGCAGCCAATTTTTCGTCTGCCTGGGCGATGCCCGTTTCCTCGACCGCCAATACACAGCTTTCGGCAAATTGATCAAGGGCGACGATGTCCTCGGCAAGATTGGCGAAACCCCCACGACCAACAGCAACGGCGGTGAGAAGAGCAAACCCTTGAGCCGCGTCGGCGTGGAGAGCGTGAAGATTGTGCCGGCCGATTCGGTG
>JAQGPB010000415.1 GCA_028293265.1 Pedosphaera sp.
CCCAGGCCGACGATTTCAACTTCGGTCATGCGGTTCAATTCACCACGTTCGACGCGGCCAGTAACGACCGTGCCACGACCTTCAATATTGAACACGTCTTCGATGCACATCAGGAACGGCTTGTCAATTTCGCGCGTCGGCAGCGGAATGGCGGTATCAACCGCGGCCAGCAGGTCCGCGATGGCCTTTTCGCCTTCGGGCTTGCCCGCCAAAGCGGCCGTGGCGCTGCCACGGATGATCGGGGTCTTGTCGCCGGGGAATTGATATTTGTTGAGCAAATCGCGAATTTCCATTTCGACGAGATCCAGCAATTCCGGATCATCAACGAGGTCAACCTTGTTCAGGAAAACCACAATCGCCGGCACACCAACCTGGCGGGCCAAAAGAATATGTTCGCGGGTCTGGGGCATCGGACCATCCGCCGCGCTCACCACGAGGATGGCGCCATCCATCTGCGCCGCGCCGGTGATCATGTTCTTCACATAATCAGCGTGGCCGGGGCAGTCAACGTGTGCGTAATGACGCACCGGACTTTCATACTCAACGTGCGAAACCGCGATGGTCACCGTCTTGGTTTCATCGCGCACCGTGCCGCCCTTGGTGATATCCGCATAGGAGATCGCCGGCGCAAGCCCTTTGCGGTGCTGCACTTCGACGATTGCCGCCGTCAGGGTGGATTTGCCGTGGTCAACGTGACCGATGGTCCCGACGTTGACGTGCGGTTTCGTTCTTTGAAAATTTTCTTTTGCCATTACTCGATCTCCTGGTGTTTGTTTTTGTCTTTTATCGTCGCTTGCTGTTTATGCTAACGTCTTTTTTTTCACTGCAATGCTAACTGTTTAAATTGGAGCCCATGATCAGGATCGAACTGATGACCTCGTCCTTACCAAGGACGTGCTCTGCCAACTGAGCTACATGGGCATAGCTGAACTTTTAATCCTGACAACCCAAAAAACGACAAGAAACCATTCCCCTGGCTTTTTCCAAAAAAACTTTAGGGGCTATGATTTTTATCTGTTTACGGCCCAATGACTGCTTGCCAAATTACCAGAGGCACGGGGGGTGTCAATGGGTTTTCTCAACTTTTTTTGATTAATTTGTCCATGGTTTCTCCCAGCAGCCTTCACCCCCATTTTCCCTACGAATCCGGGCCTTAGCCGGACCGCGCAACCGCATAAAACCATTCCCGATATATTAAAATCATCGTGCGTTTCAGCATGAGGTGTAGTTGAACTCCTTCAGAAAACGCTCCAGCCCCGGCATATACGGTTCGAGGTATTTCTCGTAATTTTTCCAGCGGCCGACTGAGGTGCGGTAAAGCGGCTTTCGCACATCCGCGCCCGACGGTGAATTCACCCGCTTCGTGCGCGCATGCTCAAAAAACTTGATGACGTTATCCTCGAATCCCACGCCAAGAAACTCCAGCACGGATCGGGCCACGGTCGGAAGGTCGTCGATCATCTCCTCGTAGCGGACTTGCATCAATTGGTTTCCCATGCGTGGGAGCATCTCCAGCCAGAAGCCCATCACGCTGGCATACTGGTTCACTGTTCCTTCCAGGCTCAGGTAGGCGGAACTGGCCGGCGTAAGCGTCAGGGGTTGCATGAAGCAACTCATAACCACGTCACGCGGGTCGCGCAACGCAACCAGGAATTTGGTTTCCGGGAAAACTCGCAATAGGACGGGCACCATCACATTCAGCCCGGGATTCTTATCCACCAGCAGGCGGCTGCCGATGGCCTTGCCCAGGAACATTTCCGCGCAGCGGAAATAATTTTCACGCAAATGACAGAGCACGCTGGGCGGAGCCGAGTCAAGCATCTGAAAAATTCCGGTTCCGGCCGGATAATCGCGCGCCATGGGCCGGTATATCTCGTCGTGAATAAGACTCGTTTCTTCAAGGCTAACAATGCCGCTGTGCGCATCAAGCACCTGCTCCAGGAGGGTTGTGCCGGAGCGAGGATGGCCCGAAAGCAGGGCGAGACGCCGGGGCGGTTGAAGTTTGGCGGCATCAGCCCGCCAGCGATCCAGGACTGTGGTGGTGATGGTTCGCGCCAATTCCTTTTCGAGGCTTTGCATGCGTTGGAGCGGGACTGCCAATGGCGTTGCCTGGGCGCGTTGAATCGCCTTCGCCTCCAACAAGGCGGTCATGGCCTCGTCGTATTGGCCCGCGCCATCCAGAATGCCGGCCAAGGCGTATGCCGCACGTATGCGAACCAAAGTGTCAGCAGCGGAGTTCGTCATGAGATCGCGGAACTGGGATTCCGCGTCCTTAATTTGCCCGCGCTGTCGCTTGAGCACTGCTTCTCTCAGCAACACGCGCGGATCTTTTCGATCATTCCGTGCCGCGCGCTCCACCATTTCAGCCGCCGCCTCGATTCGATCGTCCAGAATGTATATGTCTGCCAGTGAGGTCAGCGCACCGATGGAGACACCCTTTTTCTGGCTGGCGCGCTCAAGGTAACCAAGCATCGGATCGAGATTTTTGAAAGTCGAACAAATCCGCCCCGCTTCCTCGAGCATTTCAACCCGGCCTTGCGAAACTTGCAATGCTCTTTCAATGCAGCGTTCCACGGCGGAAAACTCGTAACGCAGCGCATGCGCTTGCGCGAGGTTGAAATGGAGGCTCGGATTGGAAGGTTCAATGCGGGTTGCCTGCTCCAACCTGTTGATGCTGTTCTGATAATCCTGCCGCTGCCATGCCTCCTCGGCTTCCCGGCAAAGTCGTTCGATCTCCTTGTTTGGTCTGTTTGGATGTGGCTGGCTCATGACCGGATAACGCCTTGATTCTTGCTGGCGGGAAGAAAAATGTCTATCAGTTTTATGATTGGAAAACGAAAGAGCCGCCACTGCTGGCGGCTCTTCCTGGTGTCAGAAAATAAACTATAA
>JAQGPB010000447.1 GCA_028293265.1 Pedosphaera sp.
CAGTTACCCAAATACCCAAGGAAGCACCAAGCACCAACATCCAAGCTCCAGAGAAGCACCAAATTCCAATCAACCAATTCGAAACACGCAACACGCAATACGAAACATGTTCCAAGTCACAAATCAAAAATCACAAACTATGAAAAAATCCACCATCTGCCTGGCAGGGTCTTTTGCCGCCAGGTTCTTTCAATCAGCAATCCGCAATCCGAAATCCGCAATGCCTCAAATCACCTTCTGCAATATCGCGGAGGGTACTGCCGGAACGGGCAACAAGTCTTATCTGCCTGACGCGGCGATCACGAACCGGTTCAACCTGGTCATCATTGGCAGTTCGCAAAATAATGTTACGCCGAGCGCGGCTAACACGGACATCCCGCTGGGCGTTTGCACGGATGCGCCGGAATCCACAAACCTGGATGTGCCGGTGAACGTCGCGGTGCTCGGCTGCGCCAATGGCACGTTGAAAGTTGTGCTCGGCGGCACGGTGGCCGCCGGCGACATGCTGCAATCCAACGGCGATGGCACGGCGATCAAACTGCTCACCACGACCGGCACGTTTTATAACATCGGCCGCGCGCTGATGGCGGGGGTTGCGGGGGATACCATCGAGTTTGCGCACTCATTTCCGCTCAAGGTGGTGAATCCGTAAATCAGCGCGGCGCGCCGACGCTACACCAAAAATTCAAAATTAAACAATCTGACAAATCCAACAATTCAAAATCAATGAACACACAAATCAATCCCCATGTCCCCACGGAAATCCTGCCTGATCGCGGCTCCGGTTATGAGCCTGGCCAGATTCTGTTCGCGAACGATTCGCGCTTTCAGGAAACGTATTTCAGCGAGCCGCTGACCAATTACGCGGTTGGCTGGCGCGATCCGAACAACATCGAGGCTTCGCTGCAATTCATCGCGCCCGCGGTCCCGGTCGGTCGGCGTTTCGAGTGGAAACAGGCCACTAACGCGGAGGAATTCCTTTCCGAAACGCTGGATGATCAGCGCGCCATCGGCTCCGATTTCAAGAAAATCGAATATACCGCGAAGGATGTCTCCGATAAGACGCTCAACAAGGGCCTCACTTACGTCGTGGATCTGGACAATGTCAGCGGCCCGAACTGGCTGAATGACAAAGTCGGGAAATTGCTGCGCCGGCTTTATCGCAACGAATTCCGGCGCGGCATCACCGCCCTGGCCGGCGTGGCGACGAACACGGCGCTCACCTGGGACACCACCGCCGGCAAAAATCCCGATCAGGATTTGAAGACCGACCTGCTCACCGCGACCACGGCTTCGGGCATCCGGCCGAACCGGATTCTTTACGGCGACACGGCGTTCAACAAGCGCAGCCTTTCCTACGAAGGGCAGACTGGCGCAACGGCGTTTGCCCAGGTGGCGGCGTTGAACCTCGATCAGCTTGCGTCGCGGCTGATGGTGGACAAGATCATGATCAGCCGGGAGCGTTATCAATCGGGTGCGTCGGCGAAGTCGGAAATCGTGTCGAATCTCGTCTTCGCTTTTTATGCCGAGGACGGCGTGGACACCGAAGATCCGTCGAACATCAAGCGGTTCGTCTCGAACTTCAGCGCCGAACAGGGCGGCGGTGTGGTGCGGGTTTACCTGCAGCAGATCAGCTCGAAGCTCGTGTCCATCACGGTCGAGCATTACTCGAAGATCATTGTCACTTTCAGCACTGGCATCCGGAAGTGGACGATCAGCTAGGCGGAGGTTGAGGGGTTGAGGGTTGAGGGCGGGAAAGCCTTCACCCTCAACTCTTCGACCCGGACTATCAACGCGTAAAACGTAAATCGCAAATCCAAAATTTCCATGAACTGGATCACCATTTCTCTGACTGACCTGAACGATTATCTCGTAGGCGCGCAGGTCAACGCGCTCAATTCAACTGCGCTTGCGTCGGGCCAGGCGGCGCGTTTCACCAAGGTGATGACGGACATGGTGAACCGGATTCGCACGAAGATTGAAGGCTGCCCGCGCAACCACATCAGCGCCACGCCGCTGACTGTTCCGCCGGAACTCAAGTGGGTCGCGTGTTATCTCATCATTGAAACGTTGCAGGCGGGCATTCCGGGATTGCTGCTCACGGCGGACCAGCGCAATCAAATTGCGAAGGCGAATGAACAGCTTACGCGGATTGCCGATGGCAAGGAGGTCGTGAGCCGGCCGGGCGATCCGTTGATGCCGGTGGATGTTCAGCGCGGCGGGCAGGCGCAGTTGTTGAGCAGTTCAAGACGAATTGCTTCGCGCGAGCGGACACGGAGGCTGTGAAGGCCATTTGCCAAGGACGGGAAACATCGAACATCGAATGGGGAAATTCCCTTCTCTCAGTCCTCTCCCTGCTCGTTCCTCGCGGGGAGAGGGAGAAGAAACTGAAAAATAAGAAACAAAAAAGCAATGAGCATACTTTCCTCCATCCAGCAGCAATGCGCGGACCGCATCCAGGCGGACCCGCTGTTTGCGAACGTGCCGGCGCTGACGGAGCGCATCGCGGACATTGACAGCGAAATTGCCCGGGCGCTGGGGCCGTTGAATGGGCAGAGCGGCAAGACTGGATTGGTGGCCGTGGTTTTGACGCCGACTGCGACGGTGCATTTCCAAAATGTTTTCGGGCCGTTCTTTGACGAAATCAAAATCGTTGTGCGCGTCATTGAAAACGTGGCGGTCAACCAGGACCCGAATACCGGTACCAATGTGGCGGCGGCGGATGCCGTCGAGAGAATCTGCGGGCTGCTGCATCATTTCCAGCCCGAGGCTGCGAACGGCCCGATCACGTCGCGGAGGCCGAGCATCACGCTGGGCAAGGACCCTGGTTACCTCTGTTATGAATGTCATTTCAGAACATCGGGCGGGTTGAGTGCGGTTCCGCCGCAGGTCGCGACGCCGGTGATCGCGGAATCTTCGGGGACTGTCACGCTGACCTGCGCGACGCCGGGCGCGGCGATGTTTTACACTTTGGACGGGAGCAATGCGGTGCCGCGCAACGGCGCTATATATACGGCTCCTTTCACCCCCGGGCCAGGACTCACGTTGAAAGTGCGCGCATGGCTGGCCGGGTATCTCGCTTCTGAAACTGCAACACAGACAACGTAAACAATTTCAAATGCAAAATTAACAAATTATGAGCAATCCCATTCTTCCCAACATCATCGTCGGTCCAGCAATCATCATCTGGAACGGCAAATCTTTTTATTCGAAAGCCGGCATCAAGGCGGAATTCAAGCGCGAGACGTTCAAGATCGAGACTGATTTTGACGGCGAGATTGACGAGCGCATGAAAACGCAGATGACCGAGGTCAGCCTGCAGCCGGACGGGCAGATTTCCAACCTGATTAAATATTTTCCCTACGCCGTCGGGGACGTGGGCAAATCCATTTTTGGCGCGACGGCGCTGCCATTGGTGATTCAGACGAAATTCGGCGGCGCAAGCAACACGGGGCAGACGATTACTTATCCGCGCGCGGCGCTGAGCAAGCTGCCGCAATTGCGGTTGAAAACGACGGACACGCTTTTTGGCGACATGACTTTCACCTGCCTGGGCGTGCCGACGGTGCAGCCGACTGGCGCATCCGCATGGCAGGCGATTGCTGACGCGGCGTTTGCTGATGCGAGCTTCGATGAAACCGCGATCATCACTGATTCTTACTCGGCGGCGTTTGGATCATCGCCTTACAACACGATGGGTTCGATGGCGGGATTCGTGGTGGATATCGTGGCGGGGTTGGAGACGATCACGGCGGATGATTTTGGAATCGTGGACATGATTTTGAAGTCGTTGACGGCGACGGCGAAGTTTGCGCCGAGCAATCTGACCGAGGCGCAATTGTACACGCTGCTGGCGAACCAGGGGAGCGGCTACGTTTATCCGGGGCAATCGCTGGCGAAGAACAACACGGACCTGATCATCGCGGGGAGCGGGAATGCGGCGCATACGCTGACGGTGACGATCAAAAATGCGGGGCCGAAGCAGGCGGGTTTTCTGTATTCCACGGGCAAGCACCGACATGAGGCGATTGAGTTTACCAGCAAGCGGACGTGGACGGGCGGGGCGGCGAATGCGTTGTGGACGCTGGCGCTGGCGTAAGAACATGAAGCACCAAGCGTCCAACCTCCAAGCTCCAGAGAAGCTCCAAGCACCAAACAACAATGCGTGCCGTGGCTTGGAGGTTGAGTTTTGGAGCTTCTCTGGATGTTGGAGCTTGGTGCTTGGAGCTTTGAACCCCATCACACAATGAAAATCACTCTCACATGGATCCCAAACGGCGGCGCCCAGCCAACAAATTTCGTGCTGGCGGATTCGCCGGCGCCGGTTCCGATGACGAACTTTCGGATCAACGGGTCGCGCAGCCTGCAGGAGGCGCAGTTTTTTCGCGCGAGCTCGCGAGCATTTTATGATCGCGGAAATCGCAGGACTGAAATCACCTTTGACACGACGCGGCAGTTCGCCGACCAGGTTTCGGCGGAGAGTTTCATACTGCTGCATGAGACGCAATTTCCCGGACAGTTTTTGGCCACCTTCATGGCCGGGCGTTCGGGCGGCGGGTCCACGGCTTCGCGCTATCTCAAGAACGCCGTCGTGGAATCCGTGGGCAGCTCGCTCATCGGCTGCACCACGCGGCACAGCTATCGCATAACGGGCGGTGTGATGAGCACCAGCCCGAACTGAACATGAAAAGGCAAAACATTTAACAGAAGCAAACGAAGGGAACGAAGCGGAATCATTCTCGTCCGGCTTCGCCGCCTTCGGTGAAATCAATTTTATGATCATCTCCAATCAACGCATCCGTCTCGCCATTGACACCTCGCAGATGGGCACGATCAATGACGTGCTCACCGGGGCCACGCCGCAGTTTTGGAACGGCGTGGACCTCCAGTTTGAACTGGCCATTTTTTACGGCGCGGTCCTCGCCGCCGTCTCCAACCTCGACTCAATCACGGTGGATTTGAAGGCCGGCAGTCCGCGCACGGGATTGCCGCTCATGTCCAAGACCATTGCCAGCGGCGCGCTCAACCAGGGTCTCACGCTTGATGCGTGGAACGCCGGCGCGGTGGCCGACTGCCACGCGTTGCTCGTGTTTGCGAACGGGGAAACCAATTTGATCTCGCCGATGACAGCGACACTTTCTGGCTCGTCATCAGCGCGCTGACGAGCGACAGCCCCACGCACAAGCTCGTCCTGGGCGCGGCGCCCATCACCGTGATCGAGGGCGGCGAGGGCGTGACGCCGCCGGCATCGGTGGTTTCGCCCACGTATTACACCGCCGCGCAAAGCGACGCGCGGTTTCTGCTGGGGGCGGATTTGACGACGATCAACACGCATCTGGCCACGTTGGATTCAGAGATGACGGGCGTCGTCACGACGGCCAACGCCGCGATGCCGAAAGCGGGCGGCACCTTCAGCGGCGCGGTCACGATCACGGGGCTGAGCGGAGTGTTGAAGGCGGCCTCTGGCGTGGTGGGTGGAAGCGCGACCACGTCGGACTTGCCGGAGGGAACGAACCTTTATTGGACGCAGGCGCGTTTCAACACCGCTCTGACGGCGGTGTCAGGTGCGGCCAATGGAGTTTGCCCGTTGGATGCGGGCAGCCTGATTCCGACGCAATATCTGCCGTCCATCACGGTGCACAACACCTTTGTCGTGGCCAGCCAGTCGGCGATGCTCGCGTTGTCCGCGCACCAGGGCGACGTGGCGATCCGCACCGATTTGAACGAATCGTTCATTCTCACCAGCAACGTTCCTTCTGTCCTGGGCAACTGGTCGCAACTGCTCACGCCGATCAGCGCGGTGGTCAGCGTCAACGGCCTCAGCGGGACCGTCACGCTGGCCACGACAAACATTGCCGAGGGGACGAATTTTTATCACACCACGGCGCGCGCGCAGGCCGCCGCACTGGCGGCGGCGTTGACCGGTTTTTCCAATGCGACCGGCGGCAATGTG
>JAQGPB010000374.1 GCA_028293265.1 Pedosphaera sp.
ACCGCCGCCGCTCACCGATCAAAAGCGGGGCATCCTCGATTTTCTCACGCTGCAGCTTTCCAAGGTCAACTGGCGCATCGCCACAATTGTGCTGGCCGCCGTCGCGGTGGTTGCGGTCCTTTATTTCTCGATTTCACATTTGCGGCATCGCCGCGCCGCCGATCCGCTGGGCAATCTCGGCCCCGGCACTTATCAGCCAACGACCTCCGGCGAAACTGCGCCGCTGCCGCCGGCGCATCATTGATTGGCTTAGGCGAAGGAAACTTTGCCGGCAGAGACAAGGAGACGTCCGCCCTCCCCATGAACCTCGGAGGTGGCGGAAGTTCGAAATGATTGAAACTACGAGGATTATGTGTCGTGGTGCGCATAGAGCCGCCCCTCTCCCCGTCCCTCTCCCCACTCCTGCGTCGTGGGGCGAGGGAGAAGAGGTTGAGCTTCGGATGGTTCATGGGTTCAACGCGCGAATCGTGCGTTCGGGGAATTCTCACCCCGGCCCAATGGCTTCCCAAGCCCGCCACGAGTCAGTTTCCCCAAAGGAGACGAACGCTTCGCGTTACGTGGTCCCCCGAGAGGGGGAACGTGGCGGTCACGTTCTGTATCTTTGCAAGTCGTGGTTGCAGCCGCAGTTCCCGGTCCATCCGGATGAAAACAGGCATAGAGCATTTCCACAAATGCCCTATTTCGGCTTTTCCATCACCAATATTTCAACTGGGCGGCGGTCACTGCTTATTGCCATTATTGGGCGTTATGTGTATTAATGCGGGAGTCAAACACAACAACATGGAGTGGCGAGGCATAATATGCGATTAAGTCCCAAAATCTTTCCGGCTCTGCTGGCTATTATTCTCTGTCAGGCAGGAGGAGTTGTGGCTCCTTTGCGCGCGTCCACCAATGCCGACGCCATGCTGCCGCCGGCGATGTCAAAGCGGCTTACAATTGCCATTCTTGGTTTTGAAAACAAAACCGGCGATTCGTCGAATGCGTTTTGGCGTTTTGCGGCCGACGGTTTGATCGAGAAGCAGTTGGGCGAGGTTAAAAGCCTCCGAATTTTGCCAAGCGTTGACTATGCGCTGCGGCAATTGAAAGAATGGGACGGCGACGCTTTGGACGCCGTTGAGGCCGGAAAAGCCGGCCGGTTCATCGAGGCGCGTCGTGTGGTGTGGGGCAGCTACCAACGCATTGGTGAAAAATGGGTAATGACCGCCCATGTGCTCAACCCGGCCACCGGCAAGGTTTCGGGTGATTTGAAAGCTGCCTCCTCTGACTGGTTTGAAATCGGAGACCAAATCACCGACAAGGTGCTCAAGGAATTGGGGACCCGTCCTACCAGCATTGAGCGCAAAAAAATGTCGCGTCGGTTTACCAAATCACCGGTCGCTTTTGCCATCATGGCCAGGGTGGCGGCATTAAATAATGATAAAGCACCTCTGAGGGAATTGGAAAAGTGCATTCGCGAAGCAGTTTCTGCCGACCCTTCGGATGCTGAGGCACAGCTTATCATGGCCTCGATTCTCTTTAATCAGGGCAAGCTGAAAGAAGCGGAGGAGACTGCTCGTGTTGCCTTGAAATTAAGATCGGATTACGCCGCCGCACAGTTGCTGCTGGGGGTCTTGCTGGCGTGGGATAATGATTATCAGAATTCAGAGAGAGCCTTGCTTGAGGCTGCGCGCCTCGATCCGGATGACTTCCTGACTTGGCGACGTTTGGGGGAAGTTCGATGGGCGCAGAAAGATCCAGCCGGCGCGCTTGGCTATTTCGAGCAGGCACTCCAATTGAACCCGTTCAGCGCAAACGTCCACGCCCGGATAGGCAACCTCTGCGCCGTCCAAGGCCGGCGTGACCAGGCAATGGCGGAACTTAAGAAGGCGGAACAACTGGCTTCGGGAGACGACGTGGGAGAAGAACAATCGCTTGGAGAGGGTTTCGACGCACTGCATGAATTTCCGTCCGCCATGGACCACTATCAAAAGATGATCACGCAGGGAAAAAAGGAGGGCGTGAACCCGGCGGCTATTGATGGCTATGAAGCGCGAGAGAAAGATTTAAAGAATCGGTTAACCCCGGTTTACGTGACAGCGGCGCAGCCCAAAGATTATACCGAGGAATCGCTGGCGGAGGCGCTTCATCAAAAGCTCAACGCCGGAGAATTGGCCCAGGTTACGAATCCTCTGGCCTGCACTACGGAGATGACCCGCTGGGCGCGCCAGCTCACGACCGGCGCGACGAACGACCTTGAAAGAGCCAAAATGTTGTTTGACGCGCTCATCCGCCATGTGAGCGATGGGCCGGTTGGCCGGCGGCGGACCGCCAAAGAGACCTTCACCGACTGGAACACTCCCGGCGCCCCGTTCTACTGCCAGGAATATGCTTTTCTATACGTGGCGTTGTCGAGAGCGGTTGGACTCAAATCGTATGACGTTTATGTGGAGGAGGAATGTGACGGTGGGATGACTCCTCATGCTTGTGCCGCAGTATGTCTCGACAACAAGGTTCTTTTGGTTGATCCCACGTATTATTGGTTCGGGGTGCCCCACAAGAAATTCCATCTCCAGGATGATGTTCAGGCAACAGCCATTTATCTGACCTGTCAAGCGCACCGCTTGGAACTGGCACAGATCGCCGCCAAACTATATCCCGACGTGGCATTCGCGCAGTTCAACCTGGGCTACGAGCTGAATTCTGCCGGACGCTGGCCAGAAGCACTTAAAGCATTGTCGGTTGCCATACAACTGGATGAACAAGCGTGGGGGTCGGATTGGGCTCGCGCAACGATTGCATTTCACGATGAAAAAATTGAGGCAGCAATTGAATATTTGCAAAAGGTGATAAAAAAGAATCCTGGTTGTGGTGAAGCTTACGTCGCCCTGGGGTCGGCCTGCTGGAAGCAGGGCAAGCTGGCTGACGCCCGTTCAAATTACCGGAGAGCATTGGATTGCCTGTTCGACGGAGAAAGTGCCGATCAAACCAGGTATGCCATCGCCCAAATCAACGAATTGCTTGGAGATTCAAGCCCCACCGGTCAAGCCGGCCCTTCCGACGCCATGGACTTTATGCGAAGCGGGGACGAACATGGACAAAAAGGGGAGCTGGCCAAAGCGGTGGACGACTATGACAAAGCCATTCAGCTCAATCCGAAGAGCGCGGCTGCATATTTTCATCGTGCCTACACATATTACCTTTTGAAAAAACCGGACAGGGCATTGGATGATTGCAACGCAGCGATTCAGTTGGATCCCAACCAGGTTCACGCATACGAATACCGGGGAAATATATACATCGCTCGTGGCGAGTACGCCGAGGCGCTGGGAGATTATCGGGAAGCCGCACGACTCAATTCCGGGGACTCCAGCGTCTATCGCATGATCGCCTGGATACTTGACAATAAACCGGGACTTCGTGCGGATATTGAGAAGGAAGCCATCAAAGCCGCAACCAAAGCATGTGAATTATCAGAATGGAAAAACAGCCCATGCTTGACAACACTTGCATCGGCGTATGCCAAGGCAGGTGACTTGGATCAGGCGATTGATTACCAGACCAAGGCCCTCAGTATGCTTAATGCAGCAAGGTCGGAGGAAAAAAGCATGCGGGAATGGCTTGCCTATTGGCAAGACCTTCGCCAAAGCCGGACGACCACGAAAGCAACGAACGAAATCCTGTTCGCTACCAACCTGTTGACCTCTGCTACACTGCAACTTGGAAGTGTCAAACCGGAGGCGGACCCGGATATTTCCAAGCTGATAAAATCGGCCGAGTCTGGAGACGCAGCGGCGCAAGCGAGATTTGCTGATTACTTGTACGACGGCAAACATGGACTTACAGCAAATCGCGTTGAAGCTTATAAGTGGGCGTCGGTGGCTGCTTCGAGCGGCGACAAGACAGCGTCATATTTGGTCCGCGACTTTGAACTGCTTATGTCGGCTGACGATTTGTCCGCTGGCAAAGCGGCCGCCAGCGCCTATCTCAAGGCGGGCAAAGATCGAAAGGAGTAAAAGGGTTGGGCAATGTTACTGTACCATTTTTCCGCTTTTAACCACAAAGCGGCCTCGGACGACCCGCAGGTCGTCCCTACCGTCAAACTGTACCACGGGCGCATCTGGACGGTACCACCCGGCCTGCAACCATTCAGACGGAGCGCGGGTCTGTGACCCGCAGCATGCCTGAATACCGGGAGGCATTGGATTAATTCGGACGCGCTCGTCGTCACCTCGTTGCTGCGGGTCACAGACCCGCGCTCCGCTGACGGTGGCCCGGTTCCCATGCCCTATCAGGCGGTTGAACAATCCCGTGAAACGCCGCGTGAGGGCACGCGGCCTACAATGATTGCCTGGAAATGGTTCAAGAAATAGCTCCCGTTGCGGGGCGCGCTCTGGTATATTGTAAGGCTGGTCGTAAAGACCGATTGATGACAACCAAATTATTTTCTGAATTGGGCCTTTCTGCGGAGTTGCTGAAGGCCATTGACAAGCTCGGCTTTGAACAGGCTTCGCCCATCCAGGCGGAGGCGATTCCGGTGCTGATGCAGGGGCGCGATGTGGTCGGGCAATCGCAGACGGGCTCGGGCAAGACGGCCGCCTTTGCGGTGCCGGCGATTGAAAAGGTGGACCCGCAGTTGCGCGCGGTGCAGGTGCTGATCCTGTCGCCGACCCGCGAACTGGCGGTGCAGATTTCCGAGGAGGTCCACAAGCTGGCGCTGTTCAAGCGGGGCATTCATGCGCTGCCGATTTACGGCGGCCAGTCTTACGAGCGCCAGTTTCTCGGGCTCAAGCAGGGAGCGCAGATCGTCATCGGCACTCCGGGCCGGGTGATGGACCATATGCGGCGGGGCACGTTGCGCCTCGACAAGGTCAAGATGGTGATTCTCGACGAAGCCGACGTGATGCTCGACATGGGTTTTCGCGACGACATCGAGGTGATTCTCCAGGCGGTGCCGAAGGAGCGGCAGACGGTTTTTTTCTCGGCGACCATGCCGAAGGCGATCCGCGACCTGATCCAGAAATATTCGCGCGATCCGCAGACTGTCCGCATCGAGCAGAAGGAAATGACGGTGCCGACGGTGGAGCAGGTTTATTACGAGGTGGACCGGCGTTACAAGATTGACCTGCTGACGCGGCTGATTGACATCCATGATCTCAAGCTGGGCATCATTTTTTGCAATACGAAGCGGATGGTGGACGACCTGGTGGACCATCTCAACGCGCAGGGTTATTCCGCCGACCGGCTGCACGGGGACATGAGCCAGGGGATGCGCGACCGGGTGATGCAGAAGTTCCGCAAGTCGGGCCTCGAATTTCTGGTGGCGACGGACATCGCCGCGCGCGGGATTGACGTGGACGATGTGCAGGTGGTTTTCAATTACGACCTGCCGTACGACGCGGAGGATTATCTGCATCGCATCGGCCGCACCGGGCGCGCGGGGCGCAATGGGCGGGCGATTTCGTTCGTGGCCGGCCGCGAGCTGTTTCAGATTTACAACATCGAACGTTTCACGAAGGTGAAGATGCATCATGGGCGTCCGCCGACGCAGGCCGAGGTGGACGAGGCGCGGGCGAATGTTTTCGTGGACAAATTGCGCACCACGCTGCAAAGCGGCAATTTCAAGCGCCAGGATCATCTGGTGGAGCGCTTGCTGGAGGAGGGATTTACGAGCACGGATATTGCGTCGGCGTTGCTGCATCAGTTGCAGGGCGGCGAAGCCGTGTCAGCGGCCAAGGTGACGCGCGAGGCGATGCCGGCTGAACGTGCGCCGATGCGTCCGCCGCGCCGTGAACGCGAAGAGCGCGCGCCGCAACGGTCGTTTGCCGAGGAATCTGCTGCGTCACGGAAACCGTGGCGCGCGGCTGAGCGTGAAGTGCCGCCGCAGCGGCCAGTTCCGGTTGCGCGTCCAGTTCCGGCGGCCCGCGCGGAAAAGCCGGCTGCGCCTGTAGTTCGCCCGGCCGCAGTGCCAGTTGCCGCAACCGCCGCTCCCGTGAAACCGGCGCCATCTGCCGCGACACAGCCGCCCCCGGCTGTGGCCGCGCGCGCGACCACTCCTCACGTTCGTCCTGCTCCAAAGACTGAGAGCCCGCGTTTTCAGCGGCCAGCCGCTCCTGCCGCGAAGGCCAGCCGCCGCACGCCGGAAGAACAGACGCGACTTTATATAAATGTGGGTGAGGAGATGAGCGTTTTGCCCGGCGATGTGGTGGGCGCGATTTTGGGCGAGACTGGATTGCCGGCGAATGTGGTGGGAACGGTGGACATCCGCGAGCGGCATTTGTTTGTGGATGTGGCCAGCGAACATGCCAACGCGATCATTTCCAAACTCAATCGCACGCGGATTAAGAATCAGAAGGTCAAAGTGAAGATTGCGTGAGTGGAGGGTGGTTGGGGCTCAGAAAATAATGCACAGAAAGGTCAGTGTTTTAGCCCGCCCTCACCCCGGCCCTCTCCCCCGAGGAGAGGGTGAACGTGGCGGTCCTCTCAGTAAATTTTCACATCATGGTTAGCAGTCACCGCTTTTTCACCGGCAGCCAACGATTTGCGAAAGTGACGCTACTTTCTGACGATCAATAGACTGGCCCGGCTGGCACGGGGACGGCGCGGTAATAGCGGTTTGGAAAACTGGTTGCGTCGGGGTCCACGAACTGGATGGAGTTCTTGACCACGGTGTTGGTGCAGACGGATGTCCAGGTGGACAGGTCGGTTGAAACTTGGAGGCAATAGTTCAAGCCGTTGGTCGCCGG
>JAQGPB010000502.1 GCA_028293265.1 Pedosphaera sp.
ATGAGGAAACCCAAAAGCTCATTGCGCTGAAAGTCGAAGCGCTTGCCGCAGCCCAACTGCCACCGGAGACCAAGGTTTACGGGCGCGTGATGGATCCGGCTCCGTTGGCGGCGCTGATGACCGAGCTGGCTTCCGCGCAGGCGGCCGACAATGCTTCAAGCAACGAATTGGCGCGGTTGAAAACCTTGTCCACCACGGGCAACGCCTCCGCGCGGGCATTGCAGGCGGCGGAAGCGGCTGAGTTGCACGATCGGTTGATGGCGCAATCGGCGCGGGACCGGCTGGTGATGGCCTGGGGGAAATGGGTGGTTGAACAGCCCGACTTGCCTGCGTTCATCCAAACCCTGACCGCGCTCGACAATGCACTGATCCGGGTGGATTTGTCCGCCGGAGAACAATTGAAATCTGCGCCATTGGGCGCGCGTGTCGTGGGTTTGTCCGGCGCCACTGCCGAAGCGGACGTGCTCGGGCGGGCGCTGGGCGTTGATCCGCAAACGCAGGGACAGGGGATTGTGCTTCAGGTCAGGAAAAATGAAGCGCAGTTTTTGGTCGGCGCAGCGGTGACCGGCTATCTTAAAACTGCCGGCGAACCGCTGACCGGCGTCATCATTCCGCGCTCGGCGGTGGTGCGAACGGATGGCGCGACGTGGGTATATGTGCAGACCGGCGATGAAAGTTTCACCCGCAAGGAAATCGCGTTGAGCCAGCCGGTGGAAAATGGCTGGTTTGTCACGAGCGGAGTCGCGGCGAATGACAAGGTCGTCGTGACTGGTGCGCAAACGTTGCTCTCCGAAGAATTGAAAGCGTCCAGCGGCCCGCCTCCCAGCTAACGCGCAACCCAATGCTCAACTGGATCGTTCATTTTTCCTTGCGGTTTCGCGGCGTGATTGTGGCGCTGGCATGCCTGACCATCGGTTACGGCATTTACATAACCGCGCACTCGAAGCTCGATGTTTTTCCCAATTTCGTCCCGCCGGAAGTCACGGTGCAAACCGAAGCGCCCGGACTTTCCTCCGAACAGGTTGAAGTGCTCGTCACCGTGCCGCTGGAAAACACCATCAACGGCCTCGGCAACATGGAATCCATGCGCTCGGAATCCATTCAGGGCCTGTCGGTCATCACGGTGGTGTTCGGCGAAGGGACGGATATTTTTCGCGCGCGGCAGATGCTGGCTGAGAAATTGTCCGAAACCGCCAACCAGCTTCCGCTGGGAGTGAAGGTGCCGCAGATGTCGGCGCTGACCTCGGCCACAATGGACTTGCTGAAAGTGGGCCTGACGTCGGACAAGGTTTCGCCGATGGAACTGCGGACGTTTGCGGATTGGACGGTCAAGCCCCGGTTGCTGGCAGTTCCCGGTGTGGCGCGGTGCATCGTATTTGGCGGCGACGTGCGCCAGCTTCAAATTCAAGTCTTGCCGGATCGCTTGGCGGCCTATGGAATGACGATTTCGGATGTGTTGACGGCGGCGCGTGGTTCATCAGCGGTGATGGGAGCGGGTTTTATTGAAAATGCAAACCAGCGCATCGTGATTCAAACGGAAGGCGAGGCGCTTACGCCCGAAATTTTGGGTCAGGTGGAAGTGGCGCATCATGAAGCCCAAAGCGTGCGGTTGCGGGACATCGCCACTGTGCGCGAGGACGCGGAGCCGAAGTTCGGAGACAGCCTCATTCAGGGCCAGCCTGGAATTTTGCTCTCGATGGCCAGCCAGTATGGCGCGAACACGATGGAAGTGACCCGCGCGGTGGAGGCTGCACTGGATGGACTGAAGCCGACTTTCGAGCGGGAAGGGGTGAAGGTTTATCCGCGGCTGCACCGGCCGGCCACGTTCATCGAAGCCTCGCTCACGAACATCAAACACTCGCTTTACCTGGGCGGCATTTTGGTGGCGGTGGTGTTGTTTTTGTTCCTGGGGCATTTTCGGACGGCATTTATTTCGCTGACCGCCATTCCGCTTTCGCTGCTGACGGCCATCATTCTGATGGACAGGTTCGGCATAACCTTGAACACGATCACGCTGGGCGGTCTGGCCATCGCCATCGGCGAAGTGGTGGACGACGCCATCATTGACGTGGAAAATATTTTCCGGCGGCTGCGTGAAAACCAACTATTGGCGAAGCCGCGTTCGGTTTTCCGCGTGGTGTTTGAGGCTTCGATTGAAGTTCGCAGTGCGGTGGTTTATGCCACGTTTATTGTGGCGCTCGTGTTTTTGCCGGTGCTGACGCTTACTGGTTTGCAGGGCAGCTTCTTCGCACCGCTGGCATTAAGTTATATCTTGGCCATCATGGCGTCGCTTGCCGTGGCGCTCACTCTGACGCCGGCGTTGTCGCTTTTATTTTTTGCAAAAGGGGTAAAGGACAGCGGCGAACCGCGGCTGCAAACCTGGTTGAAACGCGTCTATGGCGGAATCCTGAATTTCTTTGCGCGCTGGCCGCTCGCCATCATGCTCGCGGTGCTGCTGGTCTGCGTCGGCGCGTTGCTGATGCTGCCGCACTTTGGCAGCGAATTCCTGCCGGAATTTCGCGAGGGCCATTTTGTGCTGCAAGTGCAGATGACGCCGGGAACTTCGCTGCCGGAAATGCTGCGGATGGGCACGGAAATTTCCAAGGAGCTGCTGAAAAACAAGAACATCGCCACGGTGGAACAACAGGCGGGCCGCGCGGAGTCCGGGGAGGACACCTTCGGGACGCATAATTGCGAGTTCCACCTGGAGCTGAAGCCGGATCTTTCCGGCGAAGAGCAGGAAGGGATGAGCAAGGAAATCCGCGCGGCGTTGGACAAATTTCCGGGCATTCAAGGCGAGGTGATGACGTTTTTGGGCGACCGCATTTCCGAAACCATCGCCGGTGAAAATGCGCCGGTGGTGATCAATGTTTTTGGTGATGATCTCGACACGATCGATGCCAAGGCGGCGGAAGTGGCGCAAGTTTTGCAAACCGTGCCGGGCGCAAAGGATGTGCAGGTGAAATCACCGCCGGGAGCGCCGCGCATGGCGGTGCGGTTGCGGCCGGACCGGCTCGCACAATTCGGTTACCGGCCGGCCGATGTTTTGGAAGCCATCCAGACGGCGTATCAGGGCGCGGTGGTGGCGCAGGTGCACCGGGGGAACCAGGTTTCCGGCGTGGCGATCATTTTGGACGAAGCCAGCCGGCGCGACCCGGAGCAGATTGGCGCGCTGAGATTGGGGAACGCCCAGGGATTGCGACTGCCGTTGAGCGAACTGGCGGAGATTTATTTGACGGACGGGCGTTACTCGATCATGCACGAGGGCGCGCGCCGCCGGCAAGTGGTGACGTGCATTCCAGAAGGGCGCGACGTGACCTCCTTCGTGGCCGATGCGCGGAAGCAAATCATGGCGAAGGTGAATTTTCCGAAAGGGGTTTATCCCATTTTCACCGGCGCGGCGGAGGCGACAGCGAAGGCGCGGCAGCAACTTTTGGTCAACTCGGCCGTCGCGGCAGCGGGCATTCTGTTGCTGCTGGTCGTGGTGACGGGCAACTGGCGCAACCTGCTCTTGATTCTCGCCAACGTGCCGTTCGCGCTGGTGGGTGGAATCTTGGCGGTGTTCTTGACGAGTCATTTTGGTGATCCGGGCGAGGGCGGGCTGACCATCGGGTCGCTGGTTGGTTTCGTGACGCTGTTTGGCATTACGACGCGCAATTCGATCATGATGATTTCTCACTTTGAGCATCTGGTGGACGTCGAGGGGATGACTTGGGGATTGGAGGCGGCGATTCGCGGCGCGTCGGAGCGCCTCATCCCCATCTTGATGACGGCGCTGGTCACGGCGCTCGGCCTGCTGCCGCTGGCCATCGGCAGCGGCGAGGCAGGGCGGGAGATTGAAGGCCCGATGGCGATGGTGATTTTAGGAGGGTTGATCACGTCCACGGTGTTGAACCTGCTGGTGCTGCCGACGCTGGCTTTGCGGTATGGAAGATTTTTACCGAAGCAGGCTGAGGAGGAAATGAATGCTTGAATTTGGTGGAACTCTTGAAGTTTGACCTGCTTCAGTTCCAGTTGGTAAAGGCGAGTTTGGACGGAGTGCCGGCACAAGTTGCTTCAATTGACAGCGCAAATTGCAGCGGCTACACTTTGTTCATGAAGTCATATGTCCGCCACCATTGAAATCTCCCTGCCTGATGCTCTGGTTGAGGCGCTGGGTGCAACAGCCGGCGAATTGCCGCGCAAGACGTTGGAGGCGCTGGTCGCGCAATCTTATCGTGCTGGAAAAATCAGCCATGCCCAAGTTGGAGAACTGCTGGGTTTTGACCGCTGGCGGACCGATGCTTTTCTCAAGAGCGCGTACGCATATCGCCCCGCAGAGAGTGAAGAATTTGCCCCGGATTTGGCCGCGGTCCGGAGCATCGGCAGATAAATGAGCAAGGTCGTTGTAGCGGACGCGGGGCCGTTGCACTATCTCATCTTGACGGATTCCGCGGGCGCCTTGGAACAACTCTTCGATCAAGTTCTCATTCCGGAAGCGGTGCGGGATGAACTGCTGTGCGGCTCTACACCGGAAAAGGT
>JAQGPB010000508.1 GCA_028293265.1 Pedosphaera sp.
TCCGGCGGGGAATGGGCCGGTTTTCGCGGGCACCGGACGGTGCCTGATGGTGGGCTCCCTGGCTCACAGGCCGATAGTCCTACGAAACCGGGCGGCTGTCCAGCGAAATGCAACCGAGGCGGCGAAAAACTGAGTTGCGCACGTCCACATTCCAATCCCGCCAGAAACCTTAGCAAAGGTTGCAGCGGTCGGGATGGGTCAGGGCACGGCGCTATTTTTCTTCATCACGTCGCTGATCTTGACCGGCTTGCCGCCTTCCCGCTTGCTCTCATCCGCGGCTTCCATGAAGGCATAGATTTCCACAGTTTCCGCGTTGGAAACCGGCGCGATGCCGGTCTGGAAGAACTTCATGATCTCCCGCACCAAAGGCGCATAATCTCCGTCGCCTTTTTGTTCGGCAATGCCTTTGCTCCCAAAGACAATGACTTTGTGACCGCTGGCCTTGCGCTGGCCGATCAAGGTCCCCACCCGGCCATCCGACCAAGTCCCGGTCACGACGTCCGTGACCGGCGTTGCGGTTCGCGTCACCGATTCACAACCGGCGCCCATGACGGTAAACAACGCCTCGGTGGGGTGAATGCCATACCAGAACAAATCTGGATGGTGGGGCTCCAATTCGCACGGGCCGTACGAAATGGCGCTGCGGATTTGGCCGACGTCGTTGGTCTTCACATCCTCCATGCATTCGTAATAGCGATAAGCCGATGAACTGAACCAAGGGACATGGTTCTCGCGCGCCAGGCGGTCAATTCGGATGACGTCCTTCAACGAAGCTGCCACCGGCTTGTCTATGAAGACGGGCTTGCCCGCCTTGATGATCGGACGCACCTGTTCCAGTTTCGGGCGGCCATCCAGGCTCTCCAGCAGCACCACATCCACCTCCTTGCAAAGGTCCTCGACCGAATCCATCATCTTCACGCCGAACTTTTCCTGCAACTGTTTCACGTATCCATCCATCCGTGACCTGCTTTCGCCGATGTCCGGGCTGCCGCCTTTGAACGCCGCCACCACTTTGCCACCGGCAACGTAGTTTGTGGCGTCGGGATCATTAAACAGTTTGGTGAACGCGGTCGCGTGGGAAGTGTCGCAGCCGACGATGCCGATACGCAGATCGGCACCCGAAGCCACGGCGACCATCATGAAACAGGAACCAGCCGAAGCAAACCAAAGGAAATATTTGCTCATGCGCCAGAGTTAATGAATTCATTTTTTTCAGCAAGAAATTTCCCCGACTCATTCCAAATCGCTTGAATCGGAACTCGAAATTTCATAAGTTGCGATGTCGGAATCAGCTTTGCTTTGCAATGTGTGTTATGTGTGTGTGTTATGCCAACAACCCAAAAAATTCAGAATCCAAGGACCCGTCGTCCCAATCCGACGGACACTTGGCGAGATACGGTGACTCCACATGAGGTCATCGCCGAATTGGAAAAGCACATCCTGGTGGATGGCTTCAAACTTGTAGTTGACCTGGAGAAAAGTCACGGTTCGACCCTGGTGGATGCGCCCACGGGCCGCGAACTGATTGACCTCTACAGCTTCTACGCCTCGATGCCGGTGGGCTACAACCATCCGCATTTCAACCGGCCTGAAGTCCAGAAGGACCTGCTTGCCGCCGCAAAAATCAAGGTGGCCAACGCGGACGTTTATTCCGTCCAGTATGCCACGTTCGTCAAAACCTTCGCGCGGGTCATGGGATTGCCGCCATTGGACCGTTACTTCTACATCGAAGGCGGCTCTCTGGCCGTGGAAAATGCGCTGAAGGCGGCAATGGACTGGAAGGTGCGCAAGAACCTCGCGGCGGGCAAAGGCGAACGCGGCACGGAGATTCTCCATTTCGAACGGGCGTTTCATGGTCGCAGCGGTTATACCATGAGCCTCACGAACACCGACCCGCGCAAGATTCAATACTTCGCCAAATTCCCCTGGCCGCGCGTCCCGGCTCCTTTTATTGATTATTCCCTGCCCGTTGCCGAGCGAACTAAAACCGGCATCGAACGGGAAAAGCAGGTCGAAAAACAGATTCGCGAAATCATCGCCAAGAAAGGCACGGACCTCGCGGCCATCATCACCGAGCCGGTTCAGGGCGAAGGCGGCGACAATCATTTTCGCGGCGAATGGCTGCAAACATTGCGGCAGATTTGCGATGAAAATGAAATGCTCCTCATTTTTGACGAAGTACAGACTGGCATGGGCTTGACCGGCAAAAACTGGTGCTGTGAACATTTCGGTGTGCTGCCCGACTTGCTCGCGTTCGGCAAAAAAGCGCAGGTTTGCGGCGTCATGGCCGGACCGCGCCTGGATGAGGTGAAGGACAATGTGTTCCGCCTGCCCAGCCGCATCAATTCGACGTGGGGCGGCAATTTCACTGATTATGTCCGGTCCACGCATTATTTGCGCATTATCGAAGAGGAAAAGCTGGTCGAAAACGCGCGCGCGAAAGGCAAGGTATTCCAAGCCGAATTGCAAAATCTGGCAAGCCGACATCCGGTGATTTCGGCGGTGCGCGGACGGGGATTGCTGCTGGCATTCGACCTGCCAAATGGTACCATGCGGGACGCCTTCTGGAAAGGCGCCTACGAACTCGGCCTGCTCGTCGTGCGTTGCGGCGAAAAATCCATCCGCCTGCGCCCCGTCCTTGACATCAAGGACGAAGCCATTGAAGCCGCCTTGCGCATCATGGATGTTGCCTGCCGGAAGGTGAGCGCTTAGGTTGCATCGGTTGTTAAGAACCATATTCCATGGCTAAAAAATCCAATCCAAATTTTTCAACCGCAGCGTTGTTTAAAAAGCTCGGTTTGAAATCTGTCAATCCTGGTGTGTTTTGCGGCGAATGGCGGGGCGGCGGGGCGCTGGTTCAAAGCATGTCGCCGATTGACGGCAAATTGCTCGCGAGCGTTCGCCAGGCGACGTCGGAAGATTATGAACTCTCCGTGCAGCGCGCGTCCGCGGCATTCCAGAAATGGCAGACCGTGCCTGCGCCCAGGCGCGGAGAAATCATCCGGCAACTCGGCAACGCCCTGCGCGCCGCCAAACAGGAGCTGGGCCGCCTCGTCACGCTCGAGGCCGGAAAAATTCCCGCCGAAGGCGAAGGCGAAGTCCAGGAGATGATAGACATCTGCGATTTCGCGGTGGGACTGTCGCGGCAGCTTTACGGGCTGACCATCGCTTCCGAACGGCCGCAGCATCGCATGCTCGAACAATGGCAGCCGCTCGGCGTGGTGGGAGTCATCACCGCTTTTAATTTTCCCGTCGCCGTCTGGGCTTGGAACAGTGCGCTGGCGGCCGTGTGCGGCAATGCCGTGATTTGGAAACCATCTCCCCTGACTCCGCTCACCGCCATTGCCACCACCAAAATCGCGGAACGCGTCTGCCGCGCGAACGGAATTGACCCGGCCATTTTCACGCTCGTCACCGGCGAGGGTTCCACCATCGGACAGAGGATGATTGATGACCGCCGTCTGCCGCTCATTTCCGCGACCGGTTCGACGCGGATGGGACGATTGGTCGGCGAAGCCGTGGGCCGGCGTCTGGGGCGAAGCTTGCTGGAACTGGGAGGCAACAACGCCATCATCGTCGCGCCGAACGCCAACATGGATCTGGCGATGCGGGCCATTGTGTTCGGCGCGGTGGGAACCGCGGGCCAGCGCTGCACTTCCACGCGCCGGGTTTTCGCGCATGAGGCGATTCTGCCCGAACTGACGCGGCGGCTGGTCGCCGCTTACATGCAGGTGCGCATCGGCAATCCGCTCACGCCCGGCACGCTGATGGGCCCGCTCATCAGCACCAAGGCGGTTGAGGAAATGCAAACCGCGCTCAAGAAGCTGCAACGCGAAGGCGGCAAAATCCTGTATGGCGGCGAGCCCTTGCATGGTCCCGCGTATCCCGGCGGACGGTATGTCCGCCCGTGCATTGCGACCGCGCAGCATGATTTCCAGATTGTTCACGAGGAGACGTTCGCGCC
>JAQGPB010000624.1 GCA_028293265.1 Pedosphaera sp.
CGCGCGGCGATACCGGACGGGGCCAGTTTCTTGTTTCCAAACTTTGGGACCGTAACTCGCGGGCGGTTGGAAAATGAATTCCGGCGCGGGCGGCATCACGCTGGGACCGCCGAGTTTTTCGTTGAGCAGGCCGGCGGCGGAAAGGCCGATGTCCCGCACGATTTCCGCATCCACGCGAAAACGCGGGCCCCTGGCGAGCAGACGATTATACTGATCCTTTTCGTACAGCCCGGGCGTCACCCGCGAAGATTGCTGATACGTGGCGCTGTTCACGATGAGGCGATGAATGTGTTTGATGTCCCATTTGCCAGCCAGCGAACTTTCACCCGATGCCATGAAAGCGGGTTCCATGAATTCAACCGCCAGCCAATCCAACAATCCCGGATGCGAAGGCTCGGGCGCGCGCAGGCCAAAATCCTCCGGCGTCTCGAACAAGCCAACGCCATAATAAGAGTGCCAGAGACGGTTGGCAAAAACGCGGGCCGTCGTGGGCGACTTGGGATCCACCAACCATTTCGCGAGCGTGAGGCGGCTGTCGTCCGATCCGGGCGGAAGCGGGTGCAGAAACGCGGGCACGCCGGCGTTTACTTCCTGGGCTGGTTTGAGCCAGTCGCCGCGAGTGAGCAGATGGGCAGGACGTTTTTCGTCGCCCGCAGAGTGATTTTCGCGCGCAATCAGATTGAGCGTCGGCGTGCCTTCAGGCCATTGGCTCCAAAGTTTTTCGATCTGTTCGTTGACGTCCTGGAACTCGGGAACGGTGGTGCGCCAATAGCTGAACACAGTAGCCATCTGCGCAGGAGTGCGTTGCTCGCGTGGAATTTTGAAAATCTCGCGCACCCCCGCCGGAACCGGATCGGCCACGGCATTCGTAACGCTGGTGACACTCAGGCGAAACCGGCCAAGATTGTGATTCTGATTGTCATCCGAATTCCAGCCGCCGTGATTTTGCTTGAGGCGGAATGTCAAAATCACGCCGTTGGTGAAGATGAGCGGTTTGTCCGGCACAAACACAGCCTTGCGCGGTTGATTCCGCCGGCCCGGCCCTGCGTCAATCCCCCAGGCAGTCTCGTCTTTGCCATCAATCGCGAATGCCACCGGCCCGTAAATTCGTTTCGCGCCGGACTTGTCCTCAAACTCGGCTTCGAGCGGCTTTTCCGCGTTGGCGAAATCGGCGGTGGCTTTCACGAACTTGACCTCCGCTTTGTTGGTCGGATTTTTTGCATCCGCAGCTTCAACGTTGAACTCGGTCAAAGCGGACATGCCCTTGATCGAGCGGCCTGGCCCGTTGCAGGGCAAGTCGGCGTCGGTAAGCTGCTCAAGACGAAAGCTGCCAATGAGTGGCAGATTGTTCGTGGTTTCGAAGGTGGCCGTCCATTTTGTCGGAGCGTAGCTCGCGGCGCGAATGGAGCAATCGGAAAAATAATAAAAGCGTTCGCCATTGTTGCCAGATGAATTGCGGCATTCGAGCGGCACCCATTCGGGCTGATCGTTGCGCACCGAATCTTCCCAAACGGCCATGCGCGTTTCCCAATCCGTCGTCTTGTGGCGCAACGTTTCTTCCGCATCGCGCATCTGGCGCAGCAGGTTGGCGCGCTGCTGCTGTTCTTCCGCTGTGTAGGCGACCATGGTGGCCTCGTGGTCGTTGTTCAAAAAGGCGAACAGTTTGTAATACTCTTCCTGCGTGAGCGGATCGAATTTGTGGTTGTGGCATTGCGCGCATTGGATGGTCAGGCCGAGGACACTTTTGCCGATGGCGTCCATGCGGTCAAACATCGCATCCATGCGAAACTGTTCGGGATCAACGCCGCCTTCCTCATTCAACATTGAATTCCGCAGAAAGCCGGTCGCGATCAATTGCTCCTCCGAATGTTCGGGCAGCAGATCTCCGGCAATTTGTTCAATGACAAACTGGTCATAAGGCAGGTTCCGGTTGAAAGCGTTGATCACCCAATCACGGTAATTCCAGATGAAACGGGGCTTGTCCTTTCAAAGCCGTCGGAATCCGCGTAACGCGCCGCGTCCAGCCATTGCCGTCCCCAACGCTCGCCGTAATGGGGCGATGCCAGCAACCGCTCAACCTGCTTTTGCCAGGCGTCCGTGCTTTTGTCGGCGAGGAAGGCGTCCAATTCGGCAATCGTTGGCGGCAGGCCGATGAGGTCGAGGCTCAGCCGGCGCAGCAACGTGGCTTTGTCGGCTTCCTTTGAAGGCTGAAGTTTTTCCTGCTCCAAACGGGCGAGGACGAAATTATCAACCGGATTGCGAACCCACCTTGAATCTTTGACCTTGGGCAGGACTGGGCGCAAGGGTGATTTGAATGCCCAATGATTGGTTGAAACCGGAGTACTGGTAGAAGCCGCTGATGTGTCGAGCGACAAGAAGCAAAGCACCAGCATCGCTGCGGCCAAATATATAAATGACAAACGCGAATTCATTCTTTGCTCTTGAAATCCTGATGGGTTTTTACCCAGCCAGTTTAGCCGAGTTTTAAAGATTTCACAATAACAGTTTGACGGTGGTGAACGCCCGGCGCGATTGGGTGGTGAGTGTGTCTGTGCTCACATGGGTTTCTTATAAGTGATTTGGGAACGAGTCCTGCTTTCCACGATAAATCGCGTTATTGATTGTAAAACAAAATACACTTGGGAATGCTTGGCCAATGAAACCTAATTGGAAGGTCGGGCTTGCTTTTTTTTTATTAATGTCGGCGGTCGTCGGACGCGCCGAGGTGCAGGTGTTGCACGCTTTTGAGTTTGGTCCGCAAAAGCCGCAATCGCGCCTGATACAGGCGACGGACGGGAATTTTTATGGCACTTCATTCTCCGGGGGTGATTCCTCCAGCGTGGGTGGGGCTGGTTTGGGTTGCATTTTTAGCGCTTCATCCGGCGGTGCCATCACGAATTTGGTTTCGTTTTTCGGCACAAATGGAGCGAATCCATTTGCGGGCTTGGTGCAGGGTGCCAATGGATTGCTATACGGCACGACCCAGGTTGGCGGCTCCAACAATCTGGGCACGGTTTTCAGTTATGCCATAGGCGGCGCGCTTACCACCCTTTATTCATTTGACGGCACGCATGGCGCGACGCCCGAGACCAGCCTGGCATTTGGCCCTGATGGCGCTCTTTATGGCACAACCTACAATGGCGGCACCAACAGCCCCGCCTACGGAACGGTGTTTCGCATCACCACCAATGGCGCGCTGACCACTCTTTACTCTTTCGGCGCAACAAATCCCAACCCCGCCACGGCCTTGTGCCTGGGGGCAGATGGTAATTTTTATGGCGCCACCACTTATGGGCCAGATAATGGAGCCAGCTCTTATCTTACGGCGGGAACACTGTTTAGAATCACGCCATCGGGTTCGTTTACCCAGTTGGTGGGATTGACGAACACACTTGGCATAAACCCCGGCAACACGTTTACGCTCGGCGGGGACGGCGCGATTTATGGCACGCTCCAAGGAGGCGGGGTTAATAATGCCGGTGTCGCTTTCCGACTTACCACAAGTGGCACTTACACAGTGCTTGCCAGTTTTTCTTATGGTGCCACGGGCGGAGCTCCGCGCGGAGGGCTGACGCTTTTGTCGGGCACGAATTTTTACGGCACTGCGTTTGGCGGCGGCGGCTTCGCTTATGGTACGGTGTTCAAATTGACGGTCAACACCAGCAGCTTCAGCAACAGTACCATCCAATTGGTGGATTCTTTCAATGCGGTGCCGACCGGCGCGGATCCCATTGCCGGGATCGTCCTGGCGAGCGACGGCAAATTTTACGGCGCGACGACCGATGGTGGCAACCGGAATGGCGGCATGTTTTACAGCGTGAAAACCAATGGTCCAATCACGGGGGTGATGGAATTTGATCCAAGCGTTGCGGCCGGTTCGACATCGTCGCTCATCCTTGGTCCTGATGGCAGTTTTTACGGGACCACGGCGTATGGCGGAAGCAATGACTCCGGCACGGTATTCCGGGTCACGACCGACGGCAATTTCTCGGTGTTGGCCTCGCTGGGCGGCACAAATGGGACCACACCTTACGCGAAACTCTGCATTGGCACGGATGGCGCGGTTTATGGAGCGGCTTGGGCCGGCGGCTCGGGGAGTGTCGGCACCTTGTTTCGGGTCACGACCAATGGCAGCAGTTTCCGAACGATATTCTCGTTTAATAACAGCCAGAACGGTGGCAGTCCCTATGGCGGCATGGCGCTCGGTCCGGACGGTGCGCTTTACGGCACCACGCAGTACGGCGGAACCAACAGCGGACAAGGGACAATTTTCCGCCTGACCCCCAGCGGCACCAATTTCATCTTTACGAACCTGCTGGTATTCAACGGCACCAATGGCGCGAACCCGCAGGGCGCATTGCTCAATGGAGGCGACGGGTTCATGTATGGCACCACTTTTGCGGGGGGCACGAACAATAACGGCACCATCTTCCGCATCAATACGAACGGTGCTTTCAATACCGTGGCGCTGTTCATGCTGACCAATGGCTATCAGCCACTCGGCGGACTCGTGCGCGGGGCGGATGGCGCATTTTACGGTGCCGGTTACGGGAATTTCTCCAGTTCCCGTCTCGTATATCGGGTCACCACCAATGGGATTTTGACTTCGCTGTTCACATACCCGGGCAACTATGGCACCACTGATTATGGCAGTCTCGTGGCCGGGGCGGATGGTTATCTCTATATCGCGCTCTATGATGGCGGCACAGGCAACGGCGGGTTGCTTTTTCGGCTGACAACCAATGGTATCCCCTCGATTGTCAGTTCGTTCACCCTGGCCACGGGCATTCATCCTTTTGACACGCCGATTTTTGGTTTGGACGGCAACATGTACGGCACGACTTACAACTATGGCCCCGGCGGCGGCGGCTCCATTTTCCGTTTTGTGTTTGACCGCATCACCCGCATCCAACGGAGCGGCAACAACGCCCTTATCACCGCCACCGGCACCACCGGGGGGAGCTACGGACTCTATGCCACCACCAACCTGACCTCGGGTGTTTGGACGAACCTGGGAAGCGTCACGGCCACCAATTCCGCGGTGCGGTTTACGGACACAAACGCCGGGAATCTCCGTTTGCGGTACTATCGCACCTCTGCGCAGTGACGTGCCCAAGCCGGGAGATGCTTGCGCCGGGGCGCATTTCGCCGGTACCACCACGACCTCCGCCGGAGCGCGGGTCGGTGACCCGCAGCCACGTCCGAACGCCCGGCGCCCATGGATTGATGCCCAAGCATCCGTCGTCACGCAGTGCTGCGGGTCACCGGCCCGCGCTCCGTCATGCGCCTGCCGCACCCGTGTCCATCCGCGGTTAAAAACCCTCTTTCCCCGTTGCAGAAAAACGACCCTTTTGGCGTGTAGGGAAAAAAGATTTTTTCACACCCCCAAAAGACCATGCTTTTCTGAAAGCAGCAAACCCGCATAAACATT
>JAQGPB010000390.1 GCA_028293265.1 Pedosphaera sp.
ACTTCAATGATGTCGCTCATTTCACCACCTCGGCGCTCAATTTAGACAACGGCCGGGCATAATCCAACTGCTCATACACGGCAACATAATCTGCCGCCATTCGGGTTGCGGTAAACCGCTCTTCAAATATTTGCCGGCAGCGTCTCCGGCTCAGCCGGGGAATGCCGTCCAGGGCCCGGACGCCTTCCTCGACGTTTCGGATCACAAAGCCACCCGTCCCGTGCTCAATGATCTCCGGCACCGACCCTCGCAAACAGGCAATCACCGGCGTCCCGCACGCCAGCGCTTCAATCATTACCAGGCCGAAAGGCTCGGGCCAGTCAATCGGGAACAGGAGCGCGAACGCGTTGCCCAGGAATTCATCCTTCCCGGCTTCCCCGATTTCCCCGATGAATTCAATGTCCTTCCCGTTGAGCAGCGGTTTGATGATCGTTTCAAAGTACTCCCGGTCCTGGTTGCCTATCTTTGCCGCGATTTTGAGCGGCAGTCCTGCCCTTCTGGCAATTTGAATGGCTTGGTCCACCCGCTTCTCCGGGCTTATGCGCCCAATGAAAGCCAGATAAGTGCCAGGCCGTTCGTGGAGTCTGTAGAGGTCCTTCGGCAGACCGTGATAAACCGTGGCCTGCCAGTTGGCCTTGGGAAAAGGAAGGCGCTGGTGGTAGGAAATGGAAATGACCGGCTCGTCGCAAAATTCATGGAACAGATTGCGGAGATTCGGCAGCTCCAAGCACCCATGCAACGTCGTCACATGCGGCGTCCTCATGCGGCGCCACAATGGAAAACCGACATAATCAATGTGCGAATGCACCACGTCAAACTCCCCCGCTTCCTGGAAAACCCGCTCTGCCAGATATACGTGGTCCGCCACCGGGTCCTCGATGCTCCTATCCAGGCGCAACGCATGCCGGCATGCCGGACGCAATCCGGCCCGGGTGACCGAATCGCCGCTTGCATAGAGGGTCACTTCGTGGCCCAGTTTCACCAGCTCCTCCGTGAGATACGATACTACCCGCTCCGTTCCCCCGTAATACTTCGGCGGCACACTCTCATAGAGCGGCGCTATTTGTGCGATTTTCACCGTGAACTTCCTCCAATTTCCCGCCCAACAGGCCCTTAGAAAACTGACACCGTTTCGGCTCACGTTCAACTGGAGCATGACAGAAATTAATTATATAGCGATGCGGCGCGGGGGTTTTTTGGCTTTTGGCCAGGCTTGGGCGAGGGAGCAATGGCCGCAGCGCCCTGTGACCGGGCCAAAACGCAGCAGCTTCAGCGCGTTTTTGCAAAGTCTGAACCTGCGCATGTCCGTGTCGGGGTGCGAATCAATTTTTGTAGGCCTCAACTGACTTTTAATTCGACAAAACGCTCGAAATATGAAATAATCCATGTGCGTGGAAAAAAGGGGAACGCAACCTGGGGCGCCCATCGTGGTGCTCGCGAAAACCAGCCTCATCCCGGCTGGTGAAATACCCTTTTGCTCCTTTGGAGGCGGCCCTCTTCCCTTCCCGCCACCCGCAGGCAGGGTACACCGCCCCCAAAGAACGCCCGGCCAACCAGCTTCTGTACAGGCTATTCGGGCTTATTCGGGCTTATTACAGGCTAATCTGGAAATAAATATAGTCGGCCAAGCGCTAAAAAAGGCCAGTTCCCGCCTTTTGTCGTTTCCGTCGCTTGGCCCATCCCGCCCTCAACCCTCAACCACTTCGGGGCGGAGTTTCTCGCTAAATCTCGCTAAATCTCGCTAAATTTGGGCCCCCCACCCCAAAACCACCTGCCACAATGCTCAGAACGGACCAAAAACCGATGTGCGCTCCCCGTGAATGTCCCCGGACATTTGGACCTTGGACGCGGAATTGCGCGCGTGATAAATTGATTTGAGAAAGGAGTTGCCCTTGCCGGCATGGTTTGCCCAGCCTGCAATCCGGTACGAAAAGAAATGGAAAGTACAATTTCACGTCTGGTCATCGTCTCCAACCGGCTGCCTTTTACGGTCTCCATGGCCGACGGAGAGCCGCGATTTACCGTCAGTTCGGGCGGACTGACCACCGGGTTGTGGAGCTATTTGCGGCATGCGTCCCAGCCGGGCAAAAATTTGGATTTTCTATGGCTGGGCTGGCCGGGATGCAGCGTGGCGCCGGAACACGAGGAAGCCATTCGCAAATATGCGCATGAAAATTTCCATGCGGCCCCGATTTTTTTGCCGGAGGAGCGCATGGACCGGTTTTATCACGGTTTTTGCAACAAGACGATCTGGCCGCTGTTTCATTATTTTCCGACACTGGCCCACAACGAGGAGGACTACTGGCGGGAATATCGGGACGTGAATGAACTCTTCGGCGAGGCGCTCCTGAAGGTGCTGCGTCCCGGCGATCTCGTCTGGGTGCATGATTATCAATTGATGCTCCTGCCACAAATGGTGCGCAAGCGGTTTCCCGACATGCCGGTCGGATTTTTTCTGCACATCCCCTTTCCGTCCTTCGAAATCTTCCGGCTGCTGCCGCGCGCGTGGCGGGAGGAAATCATCGAAGGTCTGCTCGGCGCGAGCCTGATCGGCTTTCACACGCACGACTATGCGCGTTACTTCCTGACGTCGGTGCTGCGCACACTCGGCTACGAACATCAGCTCGGCCGCCTGACGCTGCCGAATCACACGGTGAAGGTGGACACGTTTCCCATGGGCATAGATTTCGAAGGTTTTGCCCGTGCGGCGCAACTGCCGGAAACGACGGCGCGCGTCGGGCAGTTGCGCGCCAACTGCATCGGCCAGAAGGTCATTTTTTCCGTGGACCGGCTCGACTACACCAAGGGTCTCATCAACCGTTTGCGCGGCTACGACCTGTTCCTGAAAAAGAACCCGCACTGGCGCGGCAAGGTCGTTTTCATCATCTCGGTGGCGCCGTCCCGCATCGGGGTGGAAAGTTATCAAGCCATGAAGGAGGAACTGGAGCAAACCGTCGGCCGGATCATCGGCAAATACGGTGATGTGCATTGGACACCCCTGATTTACCAGTATCGGAACCTGCAGTTTGACGAAATCGTAGCGCTTTACCGCCTGTGCGACGTGGCCTTGATCACTCCGCTCCGCGACGGGATGAACCTGGTGGCCAAGGAATTCATCGCCTCGCGTACGGATCAGACCGGCGTGCTCATTCTCAGCGAAATGGCCGGCGCGGCCAAGGAAATGGGCGAAGCCCTGCTCATCAATCCGTTTCATGGCGAGGACTTTGCGCGCGCACTGGAACAGGCCCTGACCATGCCCGTGGAGGACCAAATTCGGCGCAATCAACTCTTGCAGGAGCGGCTGCGCCGTTACGACGTGAACCGCTGGGCGGAGGATTTTCTGCAGGCCATGTCGGGCGCGCAAAACATGGAGGCGGCCCGTTGCGCCCGTGTTTTGGCGGGCAAGGCCCAGGTGGAATTGGTTCAGCGATATCGCCAGGCCGCCCGCCGCGCCTTGCTGCTGGATTACGACGGCACGCTGATGCCCTTGGTTGACCATCCGCGGATGGCGCGGCCGGATGGTGAGTTGTTGGATTTGCTGGCCACGTTGGGTGGAGACCCCGCCAATGAAGTGCTCGTTGTCAGCGGCAGGTCCCGGAGCGAGCTGGAGGCATGGCTGGGTCGGCTGCCCGTGGCGCTCGTGGCCGAACACGGCGTGTGGCTGCGGCGCAAAAATGAGCAGTGGCGCCTGCTCAACACCGTCACGACCGAGTGGAAGGAAGGGGTGCGCCCGATTCTTCAGCTCTACGTGGACCGCCTGCCGGGGGCGTCGCTGGAGGAAAAGGAATTTTCGCTCGCCTGGCATTATCGCCGGGCGGACCCGGAACAGGCCGCACAGCGTGCCCACGAATTGCTCGATGATCTTGCGGGCTATACGCGCAACATTGACGTGCAGGTGCTCGAAGGCCACAAGGTCATCGAAATTCGCAACACCGGCGCCAACAAAGGCACTGCGTCGCTGGACTGGATCGGCACCAGCGCGCCGGATTTCATTCTGGGAATCGGTGATGACGGGACGGATGAAGACCTTTTCCGCGCCTTGCCTGAGGAAGCTTACTCCGTGCGCGTTGGCTTCGCGAACACGGCCGCGAAGTATCATCTCAGCAGCCAGTCAATGGTGCGGCGGGTGCTCCGGGAACTGGCGGAAGCCACCCGGAAAAAGCAATCTTCTCCCGAGCCATCATGGAAGCTTGAGCTTTCCTGATCACCATCCATCTGAATGACACCCCTCTTTCACCCCGCCGCCGGTGATGACAAGCACGTGACATGGCTTGACTGCTTGCGCCTAATATCTGCAAGGCTATGCTCACAATTTTAGGAGCAGCACCTCCAGCCTGGAAACAATTGCACCTTTGGTTTCGATTCCAACGGTTCGATCACGCACCATGCCATCAGCGAAGTAAAGCATCGTCGGCAAAGTTTTAATAAAACAGAGCCTGGTCAGCTCCGGGTTTCTTTCCACATTGATCCTGGCAATGTTCATCCGGCCGCTGAATTCGGAAGCAACCTCCTCGATCATCGGCGCAAATTTTTTGGACAATTCGTCCCGCTCGGCAAGGAAGATCACCAAAACCGGCTGCTTTGAATTGAGAACTTCCGTTTTAAAATTCTGTTCATCAACCTCAATGGGCGTTTTCATTCCTGCCTGACGTTGAAGTTTGAACGTAAGTTGTCGCCGCCCCGGCAAAGATCTGTTGTTCGCTCCAACCGCCGCCGAGTGCCTTGATGAGTTGAACGGCGGCGATCAGCCGCTGGCCCGTAAGTTGTGCGTCGCTCCGCTCGGCTTGCAACGCTTCGCGGCTGGCATCCACGACCTCAAGATATGTGACAATGCCGGAACGATAACGCTCGGTGGCCAGATCGGCAGCCCGGCGGGCGCTGGTCACGGCGCGTTGTTGGGCCGCTGCCTGGTCGGTCAGATGGCGGACTCCCGAGAGACTGTTCTCCACCTCGCCAAATGCGACCAGCACCTGCTGCCGATAATGGGCGACAGATTCTTCAAAGGCAGCCCGGGAGCGTTTGTAATTCGCCCGGTTGCGTCCGCCCGCAAATATTGGCAGCGAAAGGCTTGGGCCGATGGACCACGCACGGCTGTTCCAATTGAACAGGGAATCAACGTCCGCGCTCACAAAACCGCCCGAACCGGTGAGTGTGAGGACCGGAAAAAAAGCGGCTTTCGCAACGCCGATGCGAGCATTGGCCGATGCAAGCTGGCGCTCCGCCTCAGCCACATCCGGACGACGCTCCAACAAGTCAGCCGGGAGCCCGGCTGGAATTGAAGGCGGCTGGGGATTCCAATCAGCGGCGGTCAGGGCGGGCAATTGAAATGAAGACGGATTGACGCCGACCAGAATGGCGATGGCATTTTCCAATTCAGCACGTTGCCGGGCAAGCGAAGCGGCCTCGGCCTCCGTGGTTGCCAGTTCGGTTTCCGCGCGGGCGATATCAAGTTCATTGCCAATACCACCTTCGAAACGGCCTTTGACAAGTTGCACCTGTTCTTTGCGCAAATTTACCGTGCCAGTCACAGTGGCGATTTCGGCGTCAAGGGACCTCAGTGCAAAATAGTTTTGCGCGACGTCTCCTTGCAGTGTCAGCAGAACCGTGTCGAGCGCCGCCAGCGATGCCTGGGCATCGGCGCGCGCGCTTTCAAATCCCCGTCGCACGCGTCCCCAAAGGTCCACTTCATAACTGAGATCAAGCGGCGTGTTGAAGGTGTTCGCCGTGATGTTGCCAAAACTGGGCACTTGGTTTGGCGAAAAGCGCTGGCGCGTAAAACTGGGGTCGAAATTCACGTTGGGAAAAAATTCACCGCGCGCGACTCGTGCGGTGGCACGGGCTTGGTCCACGCGGGCGACCGCAGCTTTAACGTCCTGATTCGCCGACAGCGCCTGTGACTCAAGTATATTCAGATTCGTATCGGCAAAAATTTCCCACCAGTTTCCTCTTGGCATGTTATCCAACGGCCGGCCCTGTTTCCACGCGCCGAGTTCAAACGCCTTGTAATTGGCCGGCACAGAATTGACTGGCGGGTTATAATCGGGTCCGACGGTCAACAACCCCGCGTTGGCCGAACCAACCAAAAACAACGCCGCCGCCACTACAATTCCCGCCACCGCCCCGTGCGAACCAAGCGCCGGACCTTTGGCTAGTGGCACAGCTGCGGCCTTTTTCTTGAAGCCAAGTTTCATCAAGGTGACGTAAAATACTGGCGTCAGAAAGAGGCCAAACAGCGTCACCCCGATCATGCCCGAAAACACCGCCACGCCCATTGCTTGGCGCATTTCCGCCCCCGCGCCATGCGCGACCACCAAGGGAAAAACCCCCGCGATAAACGCGATCGAAGTCATCAGGATTGGCCGCAAGCGAAGCCGGCTCGCCTCAACGACCGCCTGGAAGGGCGAAAGACCTTCATCATCCTGTTTGTGCTTCGCAAACTCAACGATGAGAATCGCGTTTTTGCAGGCCAAACCCACGAGCACGATAAGGCCGATCTGGGTGAAGATGTTATTATCACCGCCCTTCAGCCATACGCCCGTGATGGCGAACAGCAAACACATGGGCACAATCAGGATGATTGCCAGCGGCAGCCGGAAACTTTCGAACTGCGCGGCCAGCACCAGAAATACGAGCAGCAGGCAGAGGGGATA
>JAQGPB010000655.1 GCA_028293265.1 Pedosphaera sp.
TCGCGAGGGTGCGCTGGTCGTAGGCCTTGGGCCGGTAGCTCTGGACCGACATCACGCCGATGACGCGGGTCTGGTTGCGGATGGGGACGAACATCAGCGAAGCCGAGGGCCGTTCAACGTCTCCCACCGGGATGGCGCCGGGAAGCATGCCGGCCGGTTCGTCGCGCAGGATCAATTCCGGGCCGCCCTCGATGACGCGCCGGGCGATGGCGCTGGGAGCGAAGGCAATATAGGTGGAAGGCACGTCGCGCCGCTCGCCGTTGATGAGGTCAACATTGAGCACGGTGCGGATCTTGTCCTCCTCGCCGAAATACAAATCGAGGGTGAAGGCGTCCCAGCCGAACAATTCATCAGAGATGTTGCCGATGACCCGCGCGGCGTCTTCCGGCGTCGAGGCGGCGCTGAGGCTTTGTCCCAGCTTCGACAAGGCGGCCAGATGGATTTCGGCGCGGCGCCGCTCCGTGATATCGCGGGCGATCTTGGAGGTGCCGCTGATGCTTCCCTCCCGGTCCAGGATGGGGGAAATGGTCATTGAAACATCCAGGCGGCGGCCATCCTTGCGCAGACGAACGGTTTCGAAATGATTCACGATGCCGCCCCGGCGGAGCCGCTCGATGATGCGCTCCTCTTCTTCCGGGCGGTCGGGCGGAATCAGCATCTGGATGGAGCGGCCAATCGCCTCTTCGGCCTGGTAGCCGTACAAGCGTTCCGCGCCCGGATTCCAACTCGTGATGATGCCATCGAGCGTCTCGCCGATGATGGCATCCCCGGAAGATTCGACGATGGCTGCCAGACGGAGCGACTCGGCCAGCGCCTGCCGGCGTTCATGACGCACCGCCGCTTCGCGCAACTCGCGCTGCACCGCCGGCACGAGCCGGGCGAGACTGTTTTTGGTGATGTAATCGTGCGCGCCGGACTTCATGGCCGCCACGGCCACTTCCTCGCCGATGGTCCCGGAAACGATGAGAAAAGGGAGGTCTTGGCCGCTGGCCTGAAGCAGCACCAAGGCTTCCAGCGCGTTGAATTGTGGCAGATTGTAATCGGCGATCACCAAATCCCAGCCGCCGGCCGCGAGGGCGGCCTGAAAACCCGGGGCGGTTTCCACCTGCTGATAGACGGTATTGTATCCGCCGCGTTGCAATTCCCGCACAATGAAGACCACATCATGCTCGGAATCCTCGACGATCAGGAGGTGGAGTTTTTCCGTCATTCCGCGCCCTTCCTATTTACCGCAATTTGACCGATGCAGGCCACGGCAGCATCGGGGAATAGACACATGGCTCTGGCCTTAGCATGCCTCACTTTCAGTATTTTGGCCAGCGTGACTTTCACTCTAAAATGCTCCTCACGGAAAAATTGCACCGCCAGTGGCGTGCCGTTTTGGCCGCAGTCGGAAAGTGTTTCCGACGGGGGACGGGCAGATTCCAGTTCTCTGCCAGCTTGATGAGCGCATGGCAACGCATCGGGAGTCATTTTCCGGTGCGCGGACTTCAGTCCGCTTAAAGGGCGGCTTGCGGGTGGCTGCCGGAAGGTTCCAGCCGTCTGGATTGATTCGGCTTTAAGCGGACTGAAGTCCGCGCACCAGCGCAAGAAACTGAGGTGCGCCCCCGGTAACAAAAATCGCTTGGATTTACGCGCATTCATGGGCAGGCTCGGCTTGCAGATGGGGGAAAAGTTTGAGGACGGCAGGCAGCAACAGCTCGCCAAATTCCGATTTGGTGATGAAATCATCCGCCCCGGCCGCATGGGCCAGCGAGGAAAATTCCGGGCCGTCGTATAGGGTCACAATCACAACTTGCGGCGGGGCAGGAAGGGCCTTGATCCGGCGCGTGGTGTCCAGGCCGTTCATTTCCGGCATGGCCAGATCCATGATGACCAGTTCGGGATTGAGTTTCCGCGCGATCTCCACGGCCTCCTGTCCTGACTGGGCCAACCCGACGACCTCAAGCATGGCATAAGCCGACAGAAAGGCTGCCGCTGTTTTCAGAAACTCCGGGTTGTCATCCACCAACAACACCTTGAGTCGTTTGAGGTTTTGTTGCATGTGGCGAAAATGCGCACTGCCAATATACCAACAGCCGACCAAGAGGACCAAGATTGCACCCATTGGTTCCCATGCTGACGAGAACTGGTAACGGACTGAGAATGGCGGTGAATCACCGGGCCGACCATCAGGCAAACCCTGAGTTGACCCCGGAAAAACCCTTACACCCGGACAGTGTTTTAACCACGGATGGACACGGATGGGAAAGAGGGGAGGTTGCGGGTTGGCTTTTCCGCCAGCGGAACTAGTCGCGGTGGCGTCTTGGAGTGAGCCGGTCCGCTGGCGCTTTTTCCCGGCGGTGCGGGCGTGGAATTTGATGTCACAGTTGCAAGCTTGCGTCATTTGTCAAAGCGGCAGGGGACTGCCGCAGTCCAAGACCCGGCGGGCACTCGTTTGACCCTTTTGAATCCGTGTTCATCTGTGTCCGTCCATCCGCGGTTAAAATAAATTTTCCCGGCTATGCTCCGCATGACAAATCTGTCACGTTTGTTACATGGTCATTTCATCCGGGTTTGCGATGCTGCGTCATCCCGGATGTGATCCGGGCAACAAACCAACAAAACATGAAGATCAAAAAAATCATCCCCTCCCTGCTGACTGTCATCGTGCTGGCCGGCGGTCTCACTGCCTGCATGAGCGAAAAGGAAAGCGAAAGCGACCTCAAAGCCCAGGCCAAGGTTTCCGAAGCCGATGCGAAGCAAACCGCCCTGAGCAAAGTGCCCAACGGAACCATCAAGGAAGGCGAATTGGAAAAGGAAAAAGGCCGGCTGATCTGGTCTTTTGATATTGCCATCCCCGGATCGGCCGACATCAAGGAAGTGGCCGTGGATGCGATCAGCGGCGCGGTGGTGTCGGTGGAAACCGAAACAGCCGCGCAGCAGGCCAAGGAGAAAGCCGAGGACGCCAAGAAAGAAAAGAAGGAGAAGGACGACGACGAGAAGGATGAGAAGAAGTAAGGCGGCGCGGCGTTACAGCGTTACTGGGTTACAACCGTTACAACGTTAAAGCGTTACAAGGTTACATTGGCCGTGTTCAAACACGGCGGTTGTAACGGTTGTAACGATGTAACGGTTTCACGTCGTAACCTCCCATTACAGTTCCGGCGGGACGAGGCCCATGCGCATGGCATGGCGGACGAGGCCGGGAACGTCGTGGATACCCAGACGCTCCATGAGCTGGGAGCGATGGGTTTCAACGGTCTTGACGCTGACGTTGAGGATAAAAGCGATCTCCTTGGTGCTCTTGCCTTCGGCGATCAATTGCAAAATCTCGCGCTGGCGCGGCGTCAGTTGTTCCATCGGCCCTTTTTCGCCGCTGGTGCGCCCAAGGTAGTCTTCGATGACGCGCCGGGAGATGGCCGGGCTCAAATAAGTGTCGCCGCGGGCCACGGCCTGGATGGCGAGTTCGAGTTCCGCAGTCGCAGCGTCCTTGAGGAGGTAGCCGGAGGCGCCCGCACGGAGGGTTTGGAGCACATACTCCTCGTTGGCGTGCATGGAAAGGATGATGACGCGCACGGCGGAAAAGTCGCGTACGATGCGGGCAGTGGCTTCCAGGCCGTTCAAGCCGGCCATGGCAATGTCCATCAAAACAATATTGGGAAGGTGTGCCTTGACGAGGTTCAAGGCTTCCCGGCCGTCGGCAGCCTCGCCGATGACTTCCACGCCGGGCATTTTTTCTAGCAAAGAACGGATGCCCGCCCGCAGGAGGGTATGGTCGTCGGCCAGCAAGATTCGAACAGTGTTCATTTCATTTCGCCGTCAATTCCAAGTGGGTTTGTGGTTCCGGCGCCCCTTCAAGCCGGGGAAACCAGCCATGCACCTCGGTGCCCTGGCAGCGGGCGGAGCTGAATTCAACCCGGCCGCCCATCAATGAGGACCGTACTTTCATGCCGAGCAGGCCCAAGCTCGC
>JAQGPB010000002.1 GCA_028293265.1 Pedosphaera sp.
AACTTTAAACTAATCCAATGAGCACCACCACGTCCATCCCCGCCACCACGGTCAAAGCCCCGCCGTTGGAAAAACAAACCACCGTCGGCAATTACTTCGTCTCCAATTACCCGCCCTTCTCCTTCTGGAAACAGGAAGCTGTCGGCGATCTGTATGCCGCGCTCGAACGCCCGCCCAAGCCCGGCAACCCGCTCGGCATCTACCTGCACATTCCTTTCTGCCGCAAGCGCTGTCACTTCTGTTATTTCCGCGTCTATACCGACAAGGACTCGGCGGCCATCAAAGCCTATATTGACGCCACGTTGCAGGAACTCGCGATCTATGCCACCAAGCCCGCCGTTCGCGGACGCAAGCCAAACTTCGTCTATTTTGGCGGCGGCACGCCTTCCTATCTTTCCGTTGACCAGCTCAAGCACCTTTTCAACGGCATGAAAGCCTTGTTGCCATGGGACGAAATTGAGGAAGTTGCCTTCGAAGCCGAACCCGGCACGCTCACCGACCACAAGCTCAAAGCCATTCGCGATTTGGGTGTCACGCGCCTGAGCCTGGGTGTGGAAAACTTTGACGATCACATCCTCGAAATCAATGGCCGCGCCCATCACAGCAAGGAAATTGCCCGCGCTTACGGTTACGCGCGCGAACTCGGTTTTCCCCAGATCAACATTGACCTCATCGCCGGCATGGTCGAGGAAACCGACGCCAACTGGCGCGAATGCATCCGCAAAACCATCGAGATGTCCCCCGACAGCGTGACCATCTACGAGATGGAAATTCCCTACAACACCACCATCTACAAACAGATGAAGGCCGAGGGCAAACTCGTCGCGCCGGTGGCGGATTGGGAAACCAAGCGCGGCTGGGTCAACTATGCTTTTAACGAATTGGAAAAGGTCGGTTACACCATCTCCAGCGCCTACACCGCGGTAAAAAATCCCGAACGCACCAAGTTCATCTATCGCGACCGCCTCTGGGCCGGGGCGGATCTGCTCTCGCTCGGCGTCGCCTCCTTCGGCCACCTCAGCGGCACCCATTATCAAAACCATCACGATTTTGACCCCTATCTCGCGCATGTTCAAAAGGGCGAACTGCCCATCTACCGCGCCCTTACGCCCAACGACGACGAGCGTTTGATCCGCGAATTCGTGCTGCAACTCAAGCTCGGCTACGTGAGCCGCAATTATTTCAAACAAAAATTCGGCGTCGAACCCGCCGAACGCTTCGCCACGCCGCTCCAGACCTTGAAGGATTGGGGTTTCCTTTCCGTCGAGGGCGACACCATCCGGCTGAACCGCGAGGGCTTGCTGCAGGTGGACCGCCTGTTGCAGGAATTTTTTCTGCCTGAACACAAAAACGTGCGCTATGCCTGAAAGAGCCTCCACAATTGCGGTCCCGGCTGCGGTTGAGCCTTCGCTCGCGCATCCGCTGGATGAATTTTACGCCGTCGCCGGACAACCGCTTCCGGCGCTGGCCCAGATCGCGGGCGAAGCGGTGCCAGAGCCGTATCGCACGCTGCTCGTTCACAAGGACGACATGACCCCGACGCTCGAAACATTCCATCGTTCGAGCGTCCACCTCGATGTCCTCGGTCGCCGCCGCAAAGGGGATGCCTATTTCCGCGAAGTCATTCTCCGCCTCGACACGAACAATGCGCCCGTGGAATTCGGCGCCATCAAGATCAACCTCGATCTCTTCACGCCCGCGGCCCGCGAGCAAATCCTCCACGAACGCCTGCCGCTCGGCCACATTTTGCACGAATACAAAATTCCCCACACCAGCCGCCCCCGCGCCTATCTCCGCCTCGCTGCCGACAAACTGATCGGCCAAGTCCTTGAAACTGACGGCGCCCAGGTGCTCTATGGCCGCCGCAACACGCTTTATGATCCGCAGCAACGCCCGCTCGCGGAAATCGTCGAAATCCTGCCCGTCGCTTCACTTCAATCAAAATAAATGAAAACCAACTCCACTTACGACGTCCTCATCATCGGCGCCGGTCCTGCCGGCTCATCAGCCTCCGCATTGCTATCCGAAAAAGGCCACCGCGTCCTTGTGCTCGAACGCGAAAAATTTCCCCGCTACCACATCGGCGAATCCCTGCTGCCATTTACCTACCAGCCGTTGCAACGGCTCGGTTTGATTGACCGGATGCGCAAATCCGCGTTCGTCAAAAAATACAGCGTCCAATTCGTCTCACCCTCGGGCCGCGCGAGTCTGCCGTTTTACTTTTTCAACCGCTACGACCGCGACAGCATCGCCCAGACCTGGCAGGTATTGCGCTCGGAGTTCGACCAGATGCTCCTCGAAAACACCCGCGCGAAGGGGACTGAGGTGAAGGAGGAAACCACCGTCAAAGAATTGCTCCGCGAAGGCAACCGCGTCGTCGGCGCGCGCGCGCAATCGAAGAACGGCGAAGTCACCGATTATCACGCGGCCATCACGCTCGATTGCAGCGGCAAGGAAGCCTTCACCGCCGTGCGCAACAACTGGCGCATCAAGGACCCGTTCCTGAACAAGATCGCGGTATGGA
>JAQGPB010000017.1 GCA_028293265.1 Pedosphaera sp.
AAAAAGGCGCCTGGCTCCAATTCGAAGGCGAGCTCATCGGCCAGGGCAAAGACGCCGCCCAAAAAGCGCTCGCCGAAAAACCCGACCTCGCCAAAAAAATCATCGCCGCCATCCTCGCCAAACGCAACGGCACCTCCGCCATCGCAGCCGCCGCTTGATTTGAAATTGGGTGGCACAGGCAACCTGCCTGTGCCGGTCGGCTACCAGCCGACCGGAACGAGTGAGGCGCTGCTTGGGCAATCAGACGTTGGCTGGCAAATCGCCGCTCCCTCCCATTCCGCCGGGCTGGTAGCCCAGCGGAATGGGCAGGTTGCCCGTGCCACCCAAAACAAGAGACTGCCGTCACTTCACTTCAATTGAAAATCGGCGACGAAGGGGCGGTGGTCGGAGGCTTGGGTTTCGGGGACCCAGGCTTTGAGGGGGATGACGGATTTGTCTTTCAGCAGCCAGATGTAATCAATGCGGCGGTTTGGTTTGGGGCTGGGGAAGGTCAGGCCTTCGCCCTGGCCGATGAGTTCCCAGGTGTCGTCAAAACTTTCCTTCATCGCGTGGTGAACGGGGGTGTTGGGGAAATCGTTGAAGTCGCCGCAGAGGACGATGGGCAGGCCGGGGTATTGCGCGATGATTCGTTTGATCTCGGCGACGTTGAGCAGGCGTTCCTGGTTTTCTTTGCGGTAGTCAATGTGGGTGGCCATGAACAAGAGCTTGCGCCCATGCACGTCGAGGATGAGCTGGATGATGCCGCGCTGTTCCTTGGGGCGGATCATTTGGTAATGGGTGTTGGTCTGCTGGAGAATGGGGAAGCGGGTCAGCACGGCGTTGCCATAGAGACCGCCTTGGAAATTGAAATTGTTGCTGAAGTAGCCGGTCAGGCCGGTCAAGGCCGCCAGTTCCGCCGTGAGGTCGCGACGGGCGGTGCGTTCCACGCCGTTGTCCACTTCCTCGAGCGCGACGATGTCGGGCTGCTCATGCTTGATGGCTTCGGCGGTGCGCAGGAGGTCAATCTGGTAGTCCGCGCCCGCGCCGTGCTGGAGGTTGTAGGTCATCACGCGAAAGGTGACGGGGGAGGGTGTTTTTGGTTGAGCAGTGGCGCAACCGGGAGTGGCGAGAAGAGCGAGCATCATCAGAATGTAGAGTGCGGAGTGCGGAGTGCGGAACGGGAAGAATGGAAACCCCTCTCCCCAACCCTCTCCCCGCTCGTCCCTCGCGGGGAGAGGGAGAACGCAGCTTCGTGCCTGTAAAATTTTTCCGACTCGGTTGCAATTGCTGCAATCAGGCACAGAACGAAGCTGAGGGTTTTTTCTGATCATGTTTTACCACCGGTTCAGACGTATTTTGCGAGGAGGAGCTTCAAATCTTTTTTGGTCTTGGCTGGCCAGCATTTTTTGTCGGTCATGATGGCGTGGGCGAGGGCGTGGTGGCAGGGCCAGTTGGCTTCGCGCGGAATCTGGCCAATCGCGCGCGTCACGGCGGCCTTGGCGAATGCGGCGTTTTTGGTGAGGTTGGCGATGACCATCTCTACGGTCACGTGCGCCTCATCCACTTTCCAGCAGTCGTAATCGGTGATCATCGCCATGGTGGCGTAAGCGATTTCGGCCTCGCGCGCGCATTTGGCTTCGCCGAGATTTGTCATGCCGACGACATCGTAGCCGAGCTTGTGGTTGGTGATGGATTCGGCGCGGGTGCTGAAGGCGGGGCCTTCCATGTTCACATAGGTGCCGCCGTCGTGCGCCCGGGCTTTCAATGCGCGCGCGCTCTGCAGGAGGATTTGCCGCAGTTCCTCGCAGATCGGGTCGGCGAACGCGATGTGAGCGACAATGCCGCGCCCAAAAAAAGTGTGCGCCAGCGATTGCTTGGTGCGGTCCACGAATTGATCCACCAACACGACGTCGCACGGCTTATACTTGGCCTGCAACGAACCGACGGCGCTCACGCTGATGATCCATTGCACGCCGAGCTGTTTCATGCCGTGAATATTGGCGCGGTGATTGAGTTCGCTGGGGAGAATGCGATGGCCGCGTCCGTGGCGGGGCAGGAAAACGACTTGGCGCCCGTTCAATTCACCGGTCAAAAAGCTGTCTGAAGGAGTGCCGAAGGGAGTTTTGAGGGTGATCCATTTTTGGCGGGTGAAGCCTTCAAGGTGGTAAAGCCCGCTGCCGCCGATGATGCCGATTCGATTTTCTGCCATAATCAATTTTGATTTTCGAGAGCGACTATAAGGAAGGGCGAGTCAAAGGAAAGAATTTTGGCGGCGGGCGCCGGGTTTGGTTGCAAGATTTGAGTTCGGGTTATAGAGCTAAAACGCACCTCTCTCCGGCCCTCCACTCCCATTTAGATAGTTAAGGAATAAGCGGCCCCTCTCCCCAACCCTCCCCATGAACCCCGGTTGTGGCGACATATTCAAATAAGTGAAATCAAGATAATTGCGCGTCGTGATGTTTATGGAAGCGCCCCCTCGCCCCACTCCTGCGTCGTGCGGAGAGGGAGAAGAAACTGGACGCGTTGGTCTTGTTATTTTTTTTAAGTTTTAAAAGCCACGGTGTGGCGATGACAAGTTTCTTGCGCCTGACACCAAGGCTCATTCTCTGTTTCTATGAAGCTTGCTTTAATGCGATTCTGCCACGCCCAGGCGGGTGAGCCGTTTTGGTCCTTTATGGAACCCGGCCATGTTTTGCCGGCGCAAAGAGGCCAGATTGCGCCGTCGGCGCTGTTGCAAGATGGCCTGTGCCTGGCCGGTCTGCTCCCTTACAAATGGCTCCTGCAAGCCCGCCGTGCCCGGGGTGATTTCCGGGTGTTCACCGCGGAATACAGCGCGCGCGGTCTCGTTAAGTTCGCCGCGAATGCCCTCTTCTTTTTGGTTGAAAACTCGTTTTCGCCCGCTCTTTTTCATTCTGGTTTTAATTGGCATGACATGCCTCCCTCAATTTAATTTTCCACCAAACAATATAACCGCGATTCAAAGCATGAGCCATTATTCAGGCCATTTTTCAAAATGATTTGGGCGTGAGACAAATCTATTTCACCGCGAGTTCGTAACGGGAAACAAAGTAAGGGCCGACCTGCCGGTCGCTGTGATGGCGAAAACCAAAACGCTCGTAAACGGCACGGAGACGCGGACGGGAAGCCTCGGTATCGAGCCGCGCGTAGCGCCGGCCAAGCGAGCGGGCGCGGTCAACGGCCCATTGCATGAGGGCGGTGGAGACGCCAGTGCCAGCAAAGCGCCGCCGGACGGCGAGGCGATGGATGTAAGCGGCTTCGCCGGGCGGGAGGTCGGGCCAGAACAACGGGTCTTCGATTTGAAATTTCAACGTGCCGGCGGGTTCGCCCGAACATTCCGCGAGATAGAAAAGGCCGGCGGTGACGTCGGCGGTGACGCGTTCCACGGTCAATTCGTTGTCGCGCCACATGGGCATGCCGGATTGCTCAAGCCAGCGCGCGGCTTCGCCGAGAATATCGGCGATGGTGTCAATGTCTGGCGGTGTGGCTGGCCTGATGCATGGGACCATGGAGGTAATGATACCATGGGCGGTCAATATTGGGATGTTTCCCCGCAGATGGGGAATGGAAAAACATCGAACATCGAACATCGAACATCGAATGGAGGGACTCCGAGCAGGAGGCTGAGTCTGGACCACTGCAATGGGAGGAATGTCAGAGTCTCGTTACCTGTCTGCTACAAAGATAAAAACTTACGGTATTTGATGACCATCGGCGGACCAGTTGATGTCCGGGCGCCCGGGGTCAGCGGCTTTGGTTCCGACGTCCTTGCAGACGTAATCGTATTTATACCACATGGCATGACCGTCCGCGAAGGTGATGCTGCCGCCGTTGCTGTGGCGGGAGGTGAAGGCGGTGGTGTAAACCTGGGGTTTGCAAATGTCGGACGCCTTGGAGGCGCTGCCGTAAAAGGGTGTTTCATTGACTAGAGTCCGGCCTTCGACAAATAAGGCAAATTTGGAGGGGCTGGCAATCAACTGTGAAGTGAGATGCGTGACGGAGGTGGGTTGCTGATCGAGACCTTGTGAGTTCATGCCGTATTGAAAGGCGATGCGGATGTTGACATTGATAAGCGGATCAATTTTTGCGGTGGGACAGGTGAAAATGGTCCTGCTGGTGTTGAAATAATCTATGCCTTCGTTTCCATTCTCGAGGGCCTTGTAATAATAAAGGGGTTTGCTCGCGACATAAGGAGGCAGGGCATTGAACCACGCATCCAATCCTTCGTGGGGATTGTTATCATAGAACTCCGCCACGTCAGTCCAGGACGGGTTGTCCTCGAAGTAGCCAGGAGGAGCTCCGGGTGTGTTGTTGGGTATCTTGGTGGTGGGAAATATCTGGCTGTTGTCATCCACATACATGCCCTGGGCCAGGCCCCATTGCTTCAAATTGCTGATGCAGGCGATGCGCCTGCCTTTTTCCTTGGCCTTGGCCAGCGCGGGCAGGAGCAGCCCCGCCAGGATGGCGATGATCGCAATTACCACCAACAATTCGATGAGGGTGAATCCGCTCCGTGCTTTGGTCCGATTAGAGTTTGTTTTTGGGTAACGCGTTCCGTTCATCAGGTGGATTTTGCTAGGGTTGCATTACAAAACCGTGTCGTTTCTGTTACAATCAGGTGAACAAATGTATTCGATTAGTTCTGAGCGGTGGAGGCTGCCAAATCGTCACTGGATTGTAACCCGCCAGTCATCTCCTTGTTTCAATCCCAGCTACAATGGTCATGCATTTCAATCATTGATCGCAACCAAACAACTGAATTCAGAAAATGAAAAAATCATTCACACTATCGGGATTGGCCGCGCTGCTCGCCATGGGAGCGCAGGCTCAGAGCACCAACCTTACCATCCCACCAAGCAAAATCGCCGTGTTCAAAGGGGGAGACGCAACGGGGATTTACAACATCAGCACAGCGCGGGTGCAGCCGTGTTTCGTGCAAATTTATGACACGGTCACAAACAATCAGGCGGTGCCTTTGGTGTCGGTGGCTTTGCCAACGAATGCTCCCGATGGGATTTGGATGAATGATCACGCCGGTTCGGAAGGCGGCGGGATCTCGCGTTCCGTCAACCGTGAGTTTCTGGCGCTGCAAGGCTATACGGGCAATATTCTGAGCCCCACCGCCGCCAAGCCTTCTTCGGATACAACTGTGTATCGCGGTTTTGGCGTGTTGGACGCTTTTGGAAATGAACATGTGATTTATTCCGACCTGGCCAATTGGTTTGGACTGCCGCCCGGAGTGACGCAGAATAATCCGACCGGCCTGGCGACAACCGATGGCACAAACTTTTGGGGCACGGGCAATGTGACCGGGACCAGTTCGGAAGCCGCCGGCACCCTGTTCTACAATGCCAGCGTGTCTTCGACCCCGCTCGAACTTCAAAACTACATCCAAGCTGCGGCAGAGGCTCGCATCATCGGTGGCACGCTGTATGTGGTCGTGCCGGGCCAGGGAGTTTATAATTTCCTCGATCCCAACAACAATGACGCGGTGGTGCCATTGCCGTATGATCCGAATGTTGCGAATCCGGTTGAACATATTGTCCTGACCAACCTGTTCCTGAACTGGGGCAGCACGTTTAAAAACATCGCCAACTTTGACATGAATCCGCAGGGCACCGTTGCTTACGGCGCGGACCAAACCTTCGGCATCGTCAAATTCGTCAATACTACCGGCGTCTGGCAGCAGGCGCCGTATTACTTCGGCTCCACCAATATTGGCACAGCCAAACAGAAGGTCGCCACACAGGGTTGCTTTGGCATTTGCGTGGATTTCAGCGGCGCAAATCCGATTATTTATGCGACGACGATGGAAACCGGCACCACGCCCGTCAATAATGCGCAGGGAAATCCGAACCAGAACCGCCTGATCCGCATCTTGGACACGGGCGTCAACCCGGGCACCAATCTGGTGGCGCAAACCTTGGCCACAGCCTCCACGACCAATGAAACTTTTCGCGGGATTGATTTCACTCCCGACCTGAGCCCTTTGATCACTTCGGAGCCGGCCGACTACAGCACGATCAACGGCGGCAGCGCGAGCTTCAGTGTGACGGCTGATTCCGTTTATGCCCTGAGCTACCAATGGCTGCAAAATTCCCTGGTTTTGGCGAATGCGACCAATGCCGTGTTGACGCTCAACAATCT
>JAQGPB010000018.1 GCA_028293265.1 Pedosphaera sp.
TGCCGCCCTGGTTTTGCACCGCCCAAGGCATTTCGAATTTGAGTTGCAGGCGCTCGCCTACGCCGTAGTTGAAGTCGGCCAACGGGAGCTGATAGTCGGTTTGGCCCGCCGTGTGGCTTGTCACGGCGGCAAGATTGATCTCCCAGTTTCCGCTGCCCGGCGTGCCCGGATCGTCGGTAATCATCGGCGGGCCGCCAGCAGCCCATGCGGCTTCTCCGGAAAGCAGGGCGGCCACCGCTAACAGTCGGGCAATGACGGTGAGATGCATGGCTTGCCTATCGGCGCGCATGAGGTTAATGCGCGCGCCGTGCGGCTCGCTTCCTGACCGTGCGGTGAAAGCGCATTGCCAACCTTGTCGACGAAGCATTTAAATTGATAGACGGGGTGTTTCGCCTTTTTGGCCTTGGGCATCAGGGGCCGATCTTGAAAATGGGTTAAGCGTAGTGAGACAAACGTTGCTGTCCGCGGTTCGTCTTTCTGGAAGTTTTTACAATTCCTGCGTGGTTAAGCAAAGCACCAACCCTACCGCGATCGTGGCACTGTAACAATATGGCGCAGAAGTACGAAATTTCAGCACGTTGAGATCGATGCGCGTTTTCATTCGCGACAAGCACATCAGGCGACCGCTCGCGAAAAACGATCGCCATACGCGGATGCAGTACCGGCGGTAGTTCTTCCGACGCAAGTGCGGCGGCGAGTTGATCTTGCCTTGCTTCCAGTTCGGCTATCATGTCGTCTACAACAGCAAGAAGCCGGACATGATTTGGGCATGTTCCCCGATGCAGGATGGGGTTTATCGCATGTTCCCACAGTGATCGGGCCGCCGGCTTTTAGCGCATCCGCATTCGGCGTGAGCGCGCCTGCCGCCAAGAATTTTCTCCATCTTCACCATGGCATTTCCGTGTACGGACGTGGGCGCGCCGGATGTTGAACCGGTCGCGAACCATTTTTGGCCAGACATTGCCGTTTAATCGCAAAGCGCCCTCAAGCATGCAGTTTGAAAGATTTTCATGGATGTGACGAATGTCACGGGATATTTGGCCGAACATACCTCATCCACCCAGGCATTTCTGTTCCTCTTCGTCATGACATCGATGTGGTTGATCGAGAGATCAGCCACCGGGGAATCAGCACGCACAAAATGGCGGCACACGGCAACGAATGCGGTGTTCATTCTGTCGGCCTTGCCGATCCAGCTTGTCATCATGGCGTTCTGCCTGGGCTTGGCGGCTTGGGTGACGGCGCATCGCTGGGGGCTGGTTTACTTTCTGCCCCACGCCGACAACCCCTGGATCAAATACGGGCTGATGTTTTTCGCCCTGGATCTGCTCGACTACGTCTACCATTTCACGATGCACCGGGTTGCGCCGTTTTGGCGGTTTCACCTCATGCATCACACGGACCGCGCCCTTGATGTCTCGACGACGTTTCGTGAGCATCCGGGCGAAACCGTGCTGCGAAACCTCTTTCTGATGCTCTGGGTCTTCCTCTGCGGCGCATCCATCGAAATCCTGATTCTGCGTCAGGCCGTCGAGAGCGTCGCCAATATTCTTTCCCATACCTCATTCCGGCTTCCCCGGCGCGCGGCGGGTATTGTCGGCTGGGTTTTCATCACGCCCAATCTCCATCAGGCGCATCATCATTTCAAATTGCCGGCGACGAACTGCAACTATGGCGACGTCTTCAGCTTTTGGGACCGATTGTTCGGGACGTATCTCGAGTTGCCAAAGTCGGACACTGTATTCGGGCTGGATACGCATATGAGCGGCGTCGCGATGCGCTTTCCGATTCGCCTGAACCTGAACCGGCGCTTAGTCGCGATCGGGCTTTTTGGACTTTTTGCGATCAGTGTCACGCCTTCTGGCTGCGCGGCTTCGACAGAGCATCAAGTGCTCCGCTATCGGATCAACCAGCCGATCAACTTGAGTTGAACATTTGATCCGGGGCGGCCGGGCTGCCCGGATTCCACACCGGCGACCGCGGGGCGCGGAAACTTGCGCCGATGTGCCCAGCTTACTTTTTGGGGGCATGGAATTGGTTCGGCCGAGGATAACCACAGGGCAGTGGATTTCCCTTTGGAAATAAGCCCATCTGCTATTTAACATAATATACATTATAAATTATTCGGACTTGGACCAATCCGGGGGTTCTCAGAGGGAAAACCGATTGGCCGATGCGCTTCCCAGCGCATTTACAGATACTGCTTGATGATCTCGTCGGCGCTTTCGCCAGCAGCGTTTCGGAGCTTTATTTCTAGAGGAATCGGCACTGCGCGCCGTTTGTTCTTCACTGCCGCGAAAGATTGCCTGTCGTAGCCAATTCTCCGACACAAAGCGCTGTCGGTGTCTACGCCAAGGCGCTTTTTAGCGCGTGCAATGAGGGTGTCGGAATCCATAAGGTTTCCCCTCAAAAGTTGGCATTTGCCAATTGTAGACTGATAATTCGCGAACGCTATTTGGCGTTTGCCAATTGGCGACGGTTCGACTACTTTCCGGCTTGGCAAGTGCCAAATGGCAAACGCCAAGCCTGCTCCATCGAGAGCCAACGAAAGGAATCTAGCCATGCTCAACAAAGTAACGATTTTCGACACCCGCGTTAACGAAGGCACCGCCAAAAAGACCGGCGTTGCCTACCGCATCGCAGAGGCGCAATGCCTCCTGCACGCCACCGCCGAAGGCGAACCCCAGATGGTCGGTCAGCTGATGCTCCCCAAGGGCATGCCTGACCCGGTTCCGGGCGACTACATCGCCGAATTCCGCATGGCCGTGGGTCAAGACGGCAAGCTCGGCGCTCGCCTGCACAAGCTGAACCCCGTTGCGCCGGTCCCGCGTGCCGCCGCTCCCGTCAATCAGCCCCCGAAGGCCTAACCATGGCTTCCGAGGCCGTCCATCCCGCCGAAGTGGCGCTGGATCACTACGCCGGGGAATCCGCGCTGCTGGCGGCCTCGATGCTCGTTGATGCGGGCTTTAAAAGCTGGGCGGGCCAAGTAGAAAACGAAACCGGTGAACCGGTGTTGGTCGTGCTGCTGATCGGTGCTGACGCCGAAGAATGGATGCACGCATGAAACCGGTGCCACCGTTCTTTCGCGGCTGGTTCCTCTACGCCCTAGAGCGCCGGGAAGCGCTCCGCGCCGATTCGACGCTTGGCAAGGGCTATCAACTCTGGCGCGCTAACACCGTGCTTCGCAACCGCCTGCAGATGCTTGGCGGGCTCATGGGGGCTTGGTAATGGCGCAATGCGTCGATGTAGTCAATCTCGACGGCCAGGACGTGTTAGCGCCCTCGCCCGCCTCCTCCGGAGCCTGTGTTACGGCTCTCGTTCTTACGCCTGACGAGTACGCGCTCGTCACGGCAAACCCCTTCGTCCTCCCCTTGGACGGAGCAGCCCAAATCAGCACTGCAATCGCACTGGTCTGGGCTGTGGCGTGGGGCTTTCGCGCCATCCTCAAAGCGTTGCACTCTGATGAAAAGGAAATACAACCATGAAGTTCAATCGTTCCCTCCTGACCGCTGCGGCCATCGTTGCCGCCGCATCCGCGCCGTTGGCGCAGGCCGCCGCGGGTTCCGCCGTCGATGTGACGGACACCGTGGCGACCATCGCCGCTCAGCTGGTGCCGATCGGCCTGATCGGTGTTGCCGTCCTCGGCGTGGTCGTGGCGGTCAAGGCGTTTTCGTGGGTGCGTCGGGCGCTGTAAGCCCGTTGTAGCCGCGTGCACGGGGTGGGCTGAAAGGTCTACCCCGTTTTTTCATTCAGGGGGTGCTATGGGCGTTTATCTACTAATCGCGATGTTGGGGGCCATGTGGCTAATTTTCAGCGCGTTCTGATTGTTGTTTGCTCGCTCGTCGTTGGTTTGTGGTGCGGGCCTTTGTTTGCTACGTCGGGTGTTTGGACCATTAGTGGGACGTGCGATTCGGCGTGTGGCGGGCAGCATTTGTTTCCTGCGTCGGGGAGTACTCCTCAGGCTGCTATTCAGGGCGCGCTCGATCTGTTGAACCCTTCGTACATTGCGAACGGCCATCCAGAGTTGCACCTGACGTTGGGGGCGTGTAGTGCGCCCACTGGGGCGGGAACTACTACTGCGAGTGAAACTTGCCAGGTGAATGGGGGTGGTCCTGGGACAGCGGTGATGGCGTGTAACGCCGGCGAGATTGTTGGCCCGGATTCGCTGTCGTGCGTGCCTCCCGCGTGTCCGAGTGGTCAGGTGTGGAATGGCTCGGCGTGTGCTCCCGGTCCTGCGTGTGATGCTGGCAAGCCGCCGTTTTGGATTCAATTCCCCAGTAAGGCTGCTTATGATTCTGCGGCGTCGGGCGCTAGTGCTGGCGGGGCATGCGTACAGGGCTGTAAGGCGTTGCGTACGGGCCCGGGTGGTCAGAATCCATCTATCGGTTTGTGGGAGTTGCAGGTAGGTCTAAGCGGTGATAGCTGCACTCCGTCGGCGTCGCCTCCTACGCCTACCGTTCCGGCGAATTGTCCGGCCGGTCAAGCGCCCGGAACGGTGAATGGTGTCTCTACTTGTGCGCCGCCAAGTACGAGCGTGAACACAGGGTCAACCACTACAACGAATAGCACTACAAGCAACGGCACAGGTGCATCTACGGGCACAGGGGGCACTGGTGCGGGTACGGGTACCGGCACAGGTACGGGGACGGGGGCGGATCCTGGCGCGGCGGGGTCTGAAAACGGCGGCGGTGGTGCGCCTAATACCCAGACCACGACGGGGAAAACAACTACCTGCACAGGCGGCTTGTGTACTACCACGACAGTTACGACGACAGCGCCAATCATCGGCGGCGTCGCATCGAGCGGCGCGGGTGTCACTAGCACAACAACTGGCACGGGGACGCAGGCGGATTATTGTGCTGCGAATCCGAAAGCGTTTGGTTGTGAGGATAAGAGCATCACGGGCGGCGGTGATTGCTCGGTGCCCATCACGCAATGTGATGGCGACGCTATCGCTTGTGCGATTGCCAGAGAGCAATTGCGCGAGTACTGCACATACAACCCGCCGAATAACTCGCTCGCTCAAGAGGGCCAAAAAATCGTCGATGGCACGCAAGCGCTGCCCGATGACCCGCGTCTACCGGGAAATATTCCGAACGTCGATATCAGCGCCGATGGCGGCATTGACATGTCGGACGCGATTGGCGGCGGTGGTTGCCCTGCGGATCCGCAAATTGCCGTGATGGGTCGGTCCTTCGCCATCCCCTTTAGTTCGCTCTGCGGCTCTCTAAGTTTTCTCGGCAATGTTGCCGTCTTCGCGGCGCTGTTGTTGGCGGCTCGCATCGTCATGGAAGGGATTGCGTAATGCCAATTCTCGTTGCAATTCTTATCGGCGCGCTGAGTGAGGCGGCGGCGTACATCGTGGGCCGCGTGCTAATTGCGCTGTCCATCGGCTTTGTTACGTTCACTGGCGTAAATGCTGCATTGGGCTTCATCAAGACGCAGGCCCAGGCGAGCATGTCTACGCTCTCGCCCACCATTCTCGGTTTCGTCGGACTGCTGAAAATCGGCACTGTATTCAGCATCATTATTTCGGCGTTGGTGATTCGCGCGACGCTTAAGGGCCTTAAGTCCGGGTCCTTTAAAAAGATGGTCACGAAATAATGCTGACGCTCGTTACTGGCTTACCGGGCGCGTGCAAAACGCTGTTCACCTTGGACTATGTCCAGAAAAAAGCGGTGAAGGAAAACCGCCAGGTGTACTACTCCGGCATTAAAGAGCTAACGCTCCCTTGGACGCTCATAGAGGCCGACAAGTGGATGGATGTTCCGGACGGTTCAATTATCGTCATGGATGAGGCGCAAACCCTCTATAGGCCGCGTGCGAACGGTGCGGTAGTGCCTCCTTATGTCGCGCTGCTCGAAACGCACCGGCACCGGGGCTTGGATATTTTCGTAATCACGCAGCATCCGATGTTGATTGATTCGAACGTGCGGCGCTTGGTTGGCCAGCACTTTCATTGTGTGCGCGCGTTCGGCCTTCAGAAGTCGGTGATTCACGAATGGCAAAGCGTCAAGGAAAACTGCGACAAAAACCGCGCCGATTCGACTAAGCACCCATTCAATTTCCCGAAAGAGGTTTTTGGCTGGTACAAGAGCGCAGAAGTTCACACGCACAAGCGCCGCCTTCCCCCGCGGCTGTTGATTTTTATCATCGTGCCGCTGCTCATCGCGGGTGCGGTGTTCGGCTTTCGCCATTGGTTCAGCACGCAATATGGCGCGGATCGCCTGCATGCCTCGGGCGCGGTCGGTGATCAGAAGGGCGGTGCGCCTCTCCGTTCTTCGTCGGGCAAGATCGTGCGCGTGACGGCTGCCGAATATGTAGAGTCGTGGCAACCTCGCGTCCGCGATCTTCCCTACTCCGCGCCGGCCTACGATGGTGTTGCCACCGCGAAGACAGCGCCCTTCCCTGCTGCCTGCGTGTTGATGCATGGCAAGTGCCGGTGCTATAGCCAACAGGCCACGGTCCTCGATGTGTCGAAAGACTTTTGCGAACAGGTGGTGGCAAAGGGCTTCTTCAATCCCTTCGATGATCCAGAGGTTCGGCACCGCGAAGAGTCGGCGCGGTTGCTGGCCCAAGGGCAGCAAAAAGTGGCCGCTGTGCCGGTTCCGCGCCCGTCCGGGGCATCTGACCTTCCGACTCCGGCCGCAGAGCCGCCAACGGCGGATAGAGGGCTCACGCCGTATGCGCCGCGCCAGCCTGAGCAAACGCCGCCGTACGTTCAAGGAACCGTGCCCCTAGGTAGCTCGTGGAGGGCGAAATGATGAGGGTCGCGGTGTTGTTTGAATCGTCCGGGGCTGTCCGGGATGCATTGATTCGGCGCGGGCATTTTGCGGTGTCGTTCGATCTTCTGCCGACCGAATGGCCCGGACCCCATGTGGTCGGAGATGTAACCGCCGACCTGGCGGGCGGGGAATTTGTAACCGCTCAGCTGGCGGCAGATGTAACCGCTGACCTGGCGCGCGTCTATGCAGAGTTGGATGTAACGGCTGAGCTGGCGCGAGGTTGGGATATGGTCATCGCGTTTCCGCCCTGCACTTTCCTCTCTCGGGCTGGGGCGCATCTGTGGCGGCAAAGAGAGGCGGAGGCGCTCGCGGCGTATGAGCTGGTGCGTTTGGTCGCGGATCTTCGGTGCGAACGGATTGCCATAGAAAACCCCGTTGGGTTGCTGACGCGGTTTTGGCGAGCGCCGGATCAGTACATACAGCCGTGGTGGTTCGGGGAGCCCTACCAAAAGCGGACTGGGTTGTGGCTTAAGGGCCTGGCGCCGCTCAAGCCCACGCAAATAACGGGGGAGCGGCGCTCTTGGGTTGCTGCGGTCGGGGAGTCCAGGACGCGCGCGCGGGAGCGGTCGCGGACTTTCTTGGGTGTAGCTGACGCGATGGCTGCGCAGTGGGCGCCGTGATGGCGGAAAAGCTGTTTCTTGCCCTAGGAATCGTTGCCGCCGTGGCATGGATAGGTGCTTCGGTGTGGGATGCCATAGATGCGCGTCGGGTCGAGCGTGAGCGTAGGCGCGGCCCTTTCGAATGCTGATGCCCTTTCCCTGAAAAGCAAGCAGTAGATGCCATCTCCATGCTGTCGGGTCCCCTGTGACGAGCAACAGGGGTCCAAAGAATGCGAAGACATTCTTTGGTGTTGCGATGCCGTCATGGGGGCGGGAAGGTCGTCGCATTCCGTTCCCTCGCATACCTCGGAGCGCGTAATGCCGGAGTGCCGGAGCGCGTGTAGTGCCGAATGCCAAGTGCCGAAGGACACGCCGGACATGAGGACACGGAACGCGCGGAGGACACGTAGGGCATGGAGCGCGGGCTCGCCGAAGCTGAAATTGTTAAAAGGCCGCGTGCGGCCCGCCGGGCGAAAGGGCTTGCCCCGCCCGGTGGGCCGCGCGAAGCGCGGCCCTTACTTGTAACTCAAACACTTAACGTAGATACAGGGAGCTATGAGAGTGGAAAACCGGTGGGATATACCGTTCTCCGAGGATGACCAGGTCAAATATTCTGACTTTGAAATGGGCTTTGAAGCCTGTTATCAGGTCAAGGTGACGGAATTTGACACTGGCGGCGCGGAGATAGTTGCGGCAAACTTGCAGCCCCTCGCGTGGGCACGCAAAAAGGCGTTGGCCGGTTCCGGCATCGTCTGGCCACGTCCCGCCGAGGAGACAGCAAAAGCACAACAAAAAAGCAAAGAGGCATCATGTCGTCGCGCAACAAAAAAAGTTCGGCATCACGTCCGACAATTAAAATCACTCTACATGTTCACCCTCTCCCAGAGGGAAAACATCACCGATGTAGAGGAATTCAAACGCCGGTTTGACCTCTTTCGGCGTCGCCTAAGCGCAGCTGCGAAAAAGCATGGCGCTCGTTTCGAATATCTCGGTGTGCCTGAGCCGCAAAAGCGCGGCGCTTGGCATCTGCACATGGCTTGCGACAGCCGGATTCTTTTCCGGCTGATGGTCCGCATCTGGAACGCGGTTAACGGGCCTACAGAGGCTTGTCCGCAAGGCGGCGGCTATGTGCACCTGACAAGCGGCAAAGGCCGTCTGCGAGGCCATAAAAAGCTCGCGGGCTACATGTCCAAGTACATCGGAAAGACCTTCGAGAGTGCCGAGCATTTCGGCGCGAAGCGCTATTGGCGTAGTCGGTCCCTCCCCTCCCCTCGTGTAAGCACCTACCTGCTACCTCCGGGCACCCAAATGGAAGACGTGATCAAGCACGTCTGCACCCTGGGCGCGCTCCTCCATGCCGATAAGAAAGATTGGTCTACCTACCTATCTGAAGACGCCGGCGTATTTTGGTACAGCACCGACTAGGGAGCTGATCGAGCTTTACCGCCATCATTGGTGGTGGATTCGGTATCGTCGCGGACGATTTAATTGTGCGGCTTTGTATAC
>JAQGPB010000042.1 GCA_028293265.1 Pedosphaera sp.
GCCGGCGCGCTCACCTCGGTGATGACCGGCCATGCCTACGAACAATCGGCGGAAATCGCCGGCGCCATGGGCGCGTTCAAAGGCTACGCCGACGCCCGTTGCGCGCATGTCTCCAAACCGCTCGCCAAGGACAACGTCGAGTCCATGCTCGGCGTCATCAAACTGCATCGCGAAGCCGTCGAGGAAATCCAGCCGAGCCGCGAGTTCAATTATCTCAAGGAAGAAGCCCGCCGTTGCTGGGACCGCGCCTTGGACAAGGGCCGCAAAAATGGCTATCGCAACGCCCAGGTCACCGTCCTCGCGCCCACCGGCACGATTGCCTTCCTCATGGATTGCGACACCACCGGCGTCGAACCCGACATCGCGCTGGTCAAATACAAACTCCTCGCCGGCGGCGGCTTGTTGAAGATCGTCAACCGCACCGTGCCCGAAGCCCTGCGCCGCCTTGGTTACAAGGCGGGCGACATCGAGAAAATCATCGCGCACATCGCCAAATACGACACCATCGAGGACGTTCAGGACAACGGCCAGACCGTCGCCAGCGGCTTGCGCATCGAACACCTGGATGTGTTCGACTGCGCCTTCAAGCCCTACCAAGGCAAGCGCAGCATCCGTTACATGGCGCACTTGAAAATGATGGCCGCCGCGCAGCCGTTCATCAGCGGTGCGATCTCCAAGACCGTCAACCTGCCGCAAGATTGCTCCGTGGAAGACATCCGCGACGCCTACGTCCAAGCCTGGAAAATGGGCCTGAAATGCGTCGCCATCTACCGCGACGGCTCCAAACGCTCCCAGCCGCTCAACACCAAGAAAACCAACGAAGGCGGCGACAAAACCGTCGCGGCTGCCGTGGCTACCATTGAACAGGACAATAAGCGCATCGCCGAACTCGAAACCGAGATCGCCAAATTGCGCGTGCTGGCCGGCCAGCCCTTGCGCCGCCGCCTGCCCGACACCCGCACCGCGGTCACGCACAAATTCGACATCGCCGGTCACGAAGGTTATCTCACCGTCGGCCTCTTTCAAGACGGCCAGCCCGGCGAACTGTTCATCACCATGGCCAAGGAAGGTTCCACCATCGGCGGCCTCATGGACAGCATCGGCACCCTCACCAGCATGGCGCTGCAATACGGCGTCCCGCTCGACGCGTTGGTCCGGAAATTCGCCCACCAGCGGTTCGAGCCGTCCGGCTTCACCAAGAACCCCGAAGTCCGCAACGCCTCCTCCATCACCGACTACGTCTTCCGCTGGATGGCCTTTCAATTCATCCCCGGCTACCGCGAAGCCAACACCATCAACCGCAACCAGCCCGAACTCTCCATGCCCGGCCTGATGGAAGAAGTTAAAAAACAAATCAACCGCCCCGTGCCCGAACTGCCCCTCTCCGAAGACACCGACGTCCTCGACATCGCCACCACCCCCGGCACCGGCACAGGGAACGGCCACGGCAACGGCCACAAAAACAGCGGTCAAAGAACCTTCACCAACCTGAGCGAAACCGTCGCCCACTACCAAGCCGACGCCCCCACCTGCCCCAACTGCGGCCACGTCGCCGTCCGCAACGGGGCGTGTTACAAATGCCTAAATTGTGGGGAGAGTTTGGGGTGTTCTTAGTTTAATGCCCGGTAAAGAGAAAGTATGAAGTGACACCTGATGATGTCCAAATCGAAATTTTGTGTCCTAATCAAGTTTTTGGGAGCACGACTTTCTGCATCAGCGTACGTGTGAGAAATATTTCGAGCGAAGAGCTTTGCGGCGTAGAGGTTGAGCCCATTGCCCTCCCAGGACGCGTCAAACGGCTGAGCAAGGACGAAAATGAGCCTCCTTTATCAGAAATCGAACTTACGAAGCGCCGTCTCGTAAAGGAGATGGAGCGACAGATTGAGCATGCTTATGAACGTGGACGGAAAAGGCAGTTGTTTCACCGAGACAAGCTTCGTTATTACATCAATGAGGTATTGCAGGTTTATGCCGGTTTTTTGCCTATCAAACGCCGGGATCTCACAATGGTTCCCTCTTGGGCTTCCGAAGCCTTCCGAATTCATGAATGGGCTGATGTAGAGCGACTTGAAAAGGACGTTATGTCCCTCGAATCCGATAACAACCTCCTAAAAGTTGCGTTTCTCATTAATAAAGACAAGCTGCAAAGACTTCTTCCAAAACCTGCCCCGTTTGGAAATGAGGGTAAAAAAGATGTAACACTCGAGACTGGAGATTACTTGCAATCTGGGGCTTCGCTTTTATATCCATTTACAATAAGTGCTCCCCACACTCTCCGCATGCAGGAAAGCGATCTCCAATTCCGTTTGTCATTCAGAAAAGGAACCGCTCCAAAAATTATACAACAATCGGTTGGACGATCCCTCACCATATACGCGTCTGAGCTTGCAATTCCCCTTGGTAGTTTAGTCGGAGCGGGTTCTGGATACGCCATTCGATGCGGCCTAAGATCAGCCGTCGCTCCTGCAAACGTGTTCGGTTGGGGAAGCTTTGGCGGTAGTATTTTACTTGGACTAGTTTTCGCGCTTCTACTCTCAAAGAAAGCGGACGCGAAGAAGCCTATAACGGTTGAAGATTTTGTTGGCGGCTTTCTCATAGGAGCATTTTCAGGGCTATTCAGCGACGAGGCTCTAAAGCGTCTAGGTACTTTTTTTCAATGATGCGTCTGACCATTTCATAATGCTGTGGAAACGGGTCGATCATTTTCATCCTGCCATAAAGGAGTCGGTCAATGTTATTGTGCTATTTTGCCGCCCAGCCCGCGTTTTTGAATCTTTGCCGTCCCGGAGGGACGACTGAAATCCCCTTTGGAATCGGACGCAATGTTTCCAACCGGAACATCAACCGTCCCTCCGGGACTTGAACCGCTTCAATCCGGCCCCGGCGTTGAAACGCCGGGCTATTGTCGCATGTCCCTCCGGGACATCCGGCAATTAATCCCACAAATACCGTTCGTAAAGGGGTCATAAAGGGGTCAATGTTATTGTGCTATTTTACCGCTCCCAATTCCACGTTGCGCCCGAAATCCGGCTGACGCTCAAAAACTTCATCGCCTCCAACCTCCGGCATTTGCCGCAAATAATCCTTGCAACAAACTAGTTGACTGGTATGTTCAATCAAAATGAATGCAATCGGCCTTTTTGAAGCCAAGACAAAATTCTCCGAAATCTGCGAGCGCGTCGCCGCCGGGGGCGAAGCCATCGTGGTGACGCGGCGCGGGAAGCCACTGGTCAGAATTGAGCCGGCCTCCGCGCCCGGAAGCAAACTTGATTCCGTCTGGGATCGCCGTGCGCAATACCAGAAACGCCACGGTCGCTGGAACGAGGATTTCAACCCGCCAGCCCGCCAAAAACAGACGTGG
>JAQGPB010000091.1 GCA_028293265.1 Pedosphaera sp.
CCCAGTTTCTCCACCTTGTCCAAGGCGACCTCCGCGCGCCCAAACAGCGAGAGGCTGCCCAGCACCCCGGCCAGCGGCCCCATCAAATAAAGGATCGTGATGACGTAACCGGTGAGCGTGCCAACACTGACCGGCTGCATCGCCGGCAGCAGAAAAAGTATCAGGCCCACCAACACGTAGAGCAGCACATAGTTCCAGTTTTGCGCCGCCACAAACCGGTATTCCGCCGCCACATTGTGCCGTTGAAACGCCTCGGCGCTTTCGCGCACGTTCGCGGAAAGAAATCTTGCGCGGCGGTTTTGATGCAGCTTGAGTTCCTTGATGCCTTCTGTCAATGAACGGAAATGACGGTACAACCGCGACTCCTCCTCGCGCGCCAGTTGCAAATACCGGAACGCGCTCCGCATCAGGAGCCGGTAGCTGAAGGCGCCCAACACCATCAGCACTCCCATGGCGACGAGCAATTTCCACGAGAGCATGCCCAGGTAGACGGCGCCGCCAATCACCAGCGCAATATTGACGGTCGTGAGCGGAATCGCCAGCAGCGCCTGCGTGATGTTGAACACATCATCGGTCAAGGCCACGAGGATCGCCGGGCTGCCAATCTCCTCCAACTGCCGCAACGGCACGGCCAGGATTTTTCGAATCAGTTCGTAACGCAGGTCGCTGACGGCCTTTTGCGCGGAACGTGCCAGCAAACTCTGCGAAAGCAATTGGGTCGCCACCTTGCCCAGCACCAGCGCCCCAAAGCAAAATGCCACGCGCCGCAATTCCAGGCCGTGACGGCCAAGGGCGAGGTTCACCATCGCGATCAATCCGGCATTGCACGCGCCGCTGATCAACGCCGCCAGCGTTGTCACGACGATCATTTTCCGGCAGGAGCGGTAGAGGAATTTGGCAAGGTTCATGTTTGCTTGAGTTCTGTTTTTGGTGGGTTTGACGGCGTGGACGGTTTGTTCAGACAGCTTTTCAATCGTCCCGCCAACTGACGGACGTTAGGTTCGATAAATATGCTCTCGTGTGAACCGGCAATCATCTGGATATCCACGCCGCCGCGGACAAGTTTGCCCCAGCCAAAATCTTCTTCGAGCGAGCAAAACATTGGCTGGCCTTTGGTTCGAAACAAAGTGACCCGTCCGCCGTAAGGCTGCGAGATGTGGTTTACAAGGATGTTCAAATGAATCTGCCAGAGTCTCAATTCATGCGGTGGGAATTTCGAAAGATTGATTATGTCCTCAAGGTCAACCTCCGCCGGCCCGCCCGCGCGTCGAGAAAGCTTGCGCGCGAATTTCCGCCACCATGCCCTGGCCTTGCGCTGGACGAATTCGCGGCGATCCTCCGGTTTCCATTGGAAAAAATCTTCGAGCCAGTACCACAGGTTCACCGCGAACTTCGAGTCAAAATCCGGCCGCCACCAGGGCATCCGCTCGTAACCCGTGTTGGAGGGCGCGCTGTCCAGCAACGCAACCAGCTCGACCTTCTCGCCCCGGGACTCGAGTTGCCGCGCCATCTCAAATGCGACATTGCCGCCGAAACAATACCCGCCCAGATAATACGGGCCAGCCGGTTGCAACGTCCGGATCTGGCCAAGGTAATGTTCCGCCATCGCCTCAATGTTGGGAAATTCCTCGGAACCATTCAGGGCGCGCGATTTCACACCATAAACCGGTTGATCATCGCCGAGATACGGCGCCAAGTTCGCATAACCCCATAGGACATCGCCGCCCGCGCCGTGGATGAGAAACAACGGCGGCCGCGTTCCTTGAGCGTGAACCGCCACCAACGATGACTTTGAACCGGACCCCTGCTGCGACAGCACCTCCGCCAGTTCCATAATGGTCGGGCTTTGGAACACCGTCACGAGCGGCAGTTTGCGCCCCGTCAGCCGCTCGACCTCCGCGAAGAGCCTCACCGCGAGCAATGAGTGCCCTCCCAGCTCAAAAAAATTATCATGCAATCCCACCTTCTCGACCCGCAGCAGTTCCTCCCAAATCTTGCACAACAATTTTTCCATCTCCGTGCGTGCCGCCGTGTAAGCCCGTTGTTCGCGGGTCCGCAGACGGAACTTCGCGTCGAGCGCGGCGCATATCTGTGACGCGTCGTTCAATTCCCGTGCAATCCACCCATAACGGTTGAACCTTCGGTGGCGAACCACGGGCGCAGGTGTGCGGCTCGGAACGGGCGGCGGCAGTTCCAGCGTGCTCTCCTCCTCTACATAACCCGAATCAGGCGCAATGCCCGCCGCGAATTCCGCCGGCAACCGGTATAGGTAACCGCCGCTCGTCCCCTGTCGGAACCGCGCCCCGATCCGTTCCAAGAAATTGAACGCCGGCCGGTTTTTTTCCGACGGGACGAAATGCAGGTCCACCCGCGCCAGCCCGCGCGCCAGCGCCGCCTGGCCGAGCCGCCGGATCATCTGGGATTCCACGCCCCGGCCCAAGACGCGGCAGCTCAGCAAAAAAGTGTCCACATCCAGCGCATTCCCTTTCGGCTCATGGATCATCACGCCCACCAAACCATAAGCGCCAAAGCGGTCCTTCACCGATACGGTGAGCGCCTCCTGCCGGCCCGTGTGCAGCAACGTTTGAAAATCACTCTCGGTTCGGCGGTGTGTGGTCAGATTAAACTGGTTCGTGCGCAGGGTCAGTTGCGACACCCGCGTCAGGTGCTCTTCCGTGAGGCGGTTGATCTCGACCTTCACATCCAGTCCCGCGATAAAATCCCGCAGGTTCATTGATTGTGCGCGCAATTGCTCCCGCTCCCGCTCCTGCTGATACGATGCGCTCCGCTGCCGGTCCTCGGCCGACAATTTCAAATGATCGAACACCCAGCAGTGCTTCAGAAACTGCGGAATCTGTTCGGGCGCTTCGGGCAATTGCAGCGCAAATGCCTCGGGAGCATTGGCCGCCACCTCGGCGCATTCCACCGGATTGTCGTCAACGAAAATAAAACTCTCCACTCCGAGCCGCAATTCCGCCGCCAGCGCCTTGAGGTTTGCCGACTTGGGCTGCCAGTTGATCTGCTGCGCGACAAAATCCTCGCGCTTCAGCGGCATCTCGGGGTGACGCTCAAAAACCGCCGCCACATCCTCCTCGTTGTTCTTGCTGCACAAACACAGCAGCATGCCGGCTTCGCGCTGCGCGCGCATGAACTCCTGCAAGGCCTGATGCGGCGCGGTCATCTGAATGCCACCCGGGCCGTCTTCACCGCAGACGCCCGCCCAAAGCGTCTGGTCGCAGTCCAGCACGATGACCTTGAACGCGGGCCGCCTCAAAGCCTGGAATTTGCGCGCCACCATCGTTCCCAGCGCGGCGAAATAAGTCGGCGTATAGGGAATGCCGCCAAACTCCTCCGATTGCGCGTCATGATAATCCGCCACCGGATACAGCCGCGCGGTTTCTTCGGCGGAAACCAGATAAACACCGGCTAGCAGGACCAATTCTGACACCAGCAATTCTTCCGTCCGGCGATGCAACGTCACCCGCTCGGGATTATCCAGCACCGCCTGCGACGCCGGACACAGACAAATCAAATGCGGCGCCGAACCGCGGCTGACGGCGGATTTCAAGGCGGTGGTGAATTCACGGACATTCCGTTGCAAACGTTCTTCAGCCGCCGCGATCTTTTCCGATCCCCCGCCTTCCAGCCGCTCCCAATCCTCGAGCCGGATGAAGATCACATTCAAGCCGCGTTGATTCGCGCTCAGCGCGCTGGCGGGATCGAGCAATTGTTGAAACACCTGGTTGAAAGGGGCAAACTCGATCCGCACGGGAATTTCCAGTTCCCGCATCCAGAATTTCAAGCTCTCCTCGACCGGCTCGGCAGTGAACGTCGCCGCCACCGCAATGGTCTGCCGGTCCTCGCGCTCTTTTGCCGCCTGCGCCTGCGCGGCGAGCGGCGCAGTCAGTTGATGTTGAACAATTTTTTTGACCGGGGCTTCGATCAACGCCGACAGAATTCCGCTGAACGAAGCCAGCAACTCTTGGACCGTCGGCTCGGTGAACAAATCGGCCTTGTACTCGCAGGTCACGGAAAGGCCGGCAGGCAGTTCATCCGCAATGAACCGCAAGTCGAGCAGCGCGGCCTGCAAATCCACGGGTACCGGCTCCGTCTTCAACGATTTGCCGTCCAGGCCTGCCAGCGGAAAATTCTGCATCAGCAACGCTACATTATACAACGGATTCTCCACCAGCCGGCGCTCGGGATTGATGGATTCGACGATTTTTTCAAACGGACATTCCTGATGCGCGTGCGCTTCGAGCACCACCGCCTTGACCTGTGCCAGCAGCTCGCGCCCTGTCGCGCTCTCGTTCATGGTCACCCGCAACGGCACGAAGTTCATGAAGCAACCGATCAGATTTTCAAGCTCGCGCCGGTTGCGCCCCGCCACCACCGTGCCAATGACCAGATCGGATTGCTTCGTCCAACGCTGCAGCGTAAGCGCCAGTCCGGCCAGCAGCACCATGAACGGCGTCAGTCCTTCACGGCGGCAAAGCGCCCCGATGCCTTCGCTCAGTTTTTTGGGCACCACGATGGTTGCCTGCGCGAATTGCCCCGCCGCTTCCGTTTGCATCGGGACGTCCAGCGGGAGTTCCAGCGACAGCGGCGCGCCCTTTAGCTTTTCCTCCCAATAGGCGACCTGCTGCCCCAACACCGGCCCTTGCATCCATTGCTGCTGCCAGAGCGCATAATCGGCATATTGCACCGGCAGTCCGGGAAGGACCGGCGCGAGCCTCCCTGCGGCATGCGCGTTGTAAAGCAAATCCAGTTCCTTGAAAAACACTCCCAGCGACCAGCCGTCCGAGATGATATGATGCATCACCACGACCAGGATGTGTTCCTGTTCGTCCAGCCGAACCAGTGTGCAGCGCGCCAGCGGACCGCTCGCGAGATCAAATGGCTGTCGCCCCTCCTTGTCCACCGCCTCGCGCGCCCGCGCCGCCCGCTCGGCCTTGGGCAGCATCGTCAAATCAGCGAATGCCAGCGGCAATCGCAGGTCGGCGGCAATCACCTGCGTCAGGCGTCCCCCGGCAAATGAGATCGTTGTGCGCAGGGATTCGTGCCGGCGCGCGATGCGGTCCAGGCTGCTTTGCAGCGCCTTCACGTCCAGTGTTCCTTGCAGGCGGATCGCCGCCGGCACATTGTAGGCATGGCTACCCGGCGCCAGCCGGTCAATGAACCAAAGCCGCCCCTGCGTGAACGAAAGCGGCGGATCGCCGTCGCGCGGCAGATGTTTCAACGGCGGAATGGCCGGCTGTCCCGCTGCCCAGCGCTGGCTCGTGATGCCTTCCGCCAAGGCCGCAATGGTCGGCGCCTCAAACAAGCACGATACCGGCAGCTCGATATGGAACGCCTCCCGCAAACGCGAAATCACCTGCGCCGCCGACAATGAATGCCCGCCCAGTTCAAAAAAGTTGTCCCGTGTCCCGACCTCCTTCAAACCCAATACCTCGCTCCAGATTGCCGTGAGGCGCGCTTCCGTCTCGTTCCCCGCCGGAATAAATTCCCCGTCCAATTGCGGCCGGTTCTGGTCCGGCGCGGGCAGAGCCAGGCGGTTCACCTTCCCGCTCGGTGTCTGCGGCAGCGCATCCAAAAAAACAAATGCCGAAGGAGCCATGTAGTCGGGCAGTTTCGCCAGCACCGCGCCGCGCAATTCGCTCACCGTCAATGCCTGTCCCGGTTGTGTCACCACATAGCCAACCAGACGTTTGTGTCCCGGAACATCCTCGCGGGCGATCACGGCACATTCGCGCACCGCCGGATGCCGGCCCAGCACCGCCTCGATTTCGCTCAGCTCAACCCGGTAGCCACGGATCTTCACCTGGTGATCCGCGCGCCCCATGAATTCAATGTTGCCGTCCGGCAAATACCGCGCCAGATCCCCGGTCTTGTAAAGCCGCGCCGCCGGTTCAAGGCTGAACGGGTCCGCCAAAAACCGTTCCGCCGTCAGGTCGGGCCGGTGCAGATAACCCCGCGCCAGGCAATCCCCGCCGATGTACAATTCCCCCGGCTCGCCCGGCGGCACGGAATTCATCTTGGCATCGAGCAGGTGAATCTGCGTGTTCGCAAT
>JAQGPB010000098.1 GCA_028293265.1 Pedosphaera sp.
CGCGTTTCCTTGACCGCATGCCCGCTGCTCCGGCGCAGCAGCCAATAGATGCCCAAGCCAATGCCCGAACCGAGATAAAGCAGCCCGGCCATCAGCACCGGATTCGTACCCGGCAAGAACTTTTTCGCGAACGGAGTTCCGGCCCCAAACAAAACTGCCGACATCAAGGCGGCCAGAACCCCGGTCCAGTTGTGAAAGCGTGAATTCACGGGTTGTCCATTCACAGTCTGGCCCAGCCCTCATCTCCCGTCCACAATCCTTTGTTTCGATTGGCTCCCTATCCGAAATGGCGATAGTGTCCGAATTTGAATGGGTGGCACAGGCTACCAGCCCACTGCCGTTGAATTAAGAAACGCGCCGAATGCCGAAGCACTTCTTTCTCCCTCGCCCCACGACGCAGGAGTGGGGAGAGGGACGGGGCACTCGCATTTCGTTAAGCCAGCCCGGCGCCGCAGAGCCGCCCGAAAGCACCTCGAGGTTCGATGTTTCAGGGTCACGTCCGCAGGGCTGAAAGCCCGCCCTATAACAGCCTGGGGTGGAGCGTCCCACGCGCAGCCCCAGGATAAACGCCCAAACAATCTTCTCCCTCTCCCAGCGAGGAACGAGTGGGGAGAGGGCCGGGAAGAGGGGTAGCTCCAATTCGATATTCGATATTCGATGTTCGATATTCGATGTTTCCCGGTTCATGAGGAGGGCCGGGGTGAGAATTCCCCGAATGAAACCGTCGCGCGTTGAACCCCTGAACCGAACACTGCCCCGCCAGGTTTTGGAGTGCGGTGGCAAGCGCAGCGCGACACCGCTTTCGGAAGCCGGACAGGACAAAAAGTCTACAGGAGGTAACAGAGGAAACAGAGAGGGAAAGGTTTCCCCGTGGCCGTGCGCAGCCACCTCCGTTACCTCTGTTTCCTCCTGTGCAAAATTCCGCTTCATGGGGAGGGCGGGCGTCAACACTGACTTTCCCGGACACCTTTTTGCTGAGGATCAATAAGTCAAAAAACGAGGTCAAATGCAGAAAAACGACCCTTTTCCCGTGTAGGAAAAAAAGATTTTTTCTGGCTGCCAAAAATGCGTGTTTTTCTGAAAGCACGGATGCCCTGCAAACATTGTGCGCAACCGCCTTTTTTTCACAAAGATTCATCAAACAAAATAAACGTGTCAAACCTAACGTAGGTTTCATTTTCCAGCCTTCCCTCTGGTAAGCTGGCTCCATGAATGCTCAAAATAGAGTATGTCGGGGTCCAGGCCGCGGGCTTGGCGGGTCGGTAGCGCCGGGCGTCCCGCCCAGTGTGGGTCGCTTTGCGTCGCTTGACGTTGCCGGGCCGGTTCCCACCCTCAACCCTCAACCTTCAACTCTCAACCATTTTCAACCCTCAACCACTTCGGAGCGGAGTTTCTCGCCAAATCAGCCCTTATCCCACTCGACCCTCAACTACTTCGGCGCGGAGTTTCTCACCAAATCTGTACCAACAATTTTTCCCCTCCGGCTCAGCCACTCCATCGCTCCATCATTCCATTCCCCTTTATCTGTTAAAAGGTGTTACGCGTCCGGGATAATCCGGGATAATCCGGGATAAAATTAAAAATTTTTCTCCAAACCATGCACCCGCGCCCGATGAAACCCGATCGCAACGCCCGTGATGCAAAATGTATCTCCTCAACAAATTCGCGGCAATTGTTCCCCAGAGAGCATGTCCACCACGCGGGTGCCCCCGACGCGCGTTTTCATCGTGACATAACCGCAATGGTCAGAAACCACTTCACCAATCACCATCGCACCCCGGCCCAACGGATGCCCTCGCATCGCCGCGAGCACGGTCGCTTCATCTTCGGGCCGGACAAAGGCCAGCAGCTTGCCTTCATTCGCCACGTAAAGCGGATCAAGGCCCAGAATTTCGCACGCCCCTTTGACGTCTTCTCTGATGGGAATGGCCGCTTCATCAAGGTGAACACCCACACCGGCCTGCTCGGCGATTTCCGCAAGGACGCTGGCTACGCCCCCGCGAGTCGGATCGCGCAGCACATGTATGTCGGGGGAACTGGCGAGCATCGCCGCGACAAGTCCGTTGAGCGGCGCGGTGTCGCTGGCGATTTCTGTTTCAAATTCAAGTCCCTCGCGCACCGACATGATGGCGATGCCGTGGACGGCAACCGGCCCGTTGATGAGGATTTTATCGCCTGCCCGTGCGCGACCAGGACGAATGTCCACGCCGGGATTGATGAGGCCGACACCCGAAGTGTTGATGAATATTTTATCGCCTTTGCCGTGGTTGACCACTTTGGTGTCGCCGGTGACCAGCAATACTCCGGCAGCGTCCGACGCGCGGCGCATGGATTGGAGAACGCGCCAAAATTCTTCCAGGGCGAAACCTTCCTCCAGGATGAAGGCGGCGGAGAGGTAAAGCGGACGCGCGCCGCACATGGCCAGGTCGTTGACGGTCCCATTCACGGCGAGTTCGCCGATGTCCCCGCCGGGGAAGAAGATTGGGTTGATCACGTAGGAATCGGTGCTGAAGGCAAGGCGGGCGCCGTTCACGGTAAAGATTGCCCCGTCGTGCAGCGGGTCGAGGAGTTTGTTTTGGAACTGGGGCAGGATCATTTTTTGAATCAACTGCTGGCTCAGTTTGCCGCCGCTGCCATGGGCCATGACGATTTCCCGGTGGTCGGAGATGGGCAGCGGACAGGCGGCTTGCAGCAGGTCCGGGTTCAAGCCCGACAGATTTGCTTGTGCGATTTGCATGGTGGTTGTTTGGATTTAAATGACATCTTCCGCGCCGAGGGCGATATGAATCAGGTCCCAGGCCACATGGACAAGCGTGGCGTGAACTTCCTGGATGCGGTGAATGCTGTAAGAGGGGACGATGAAACAATAATCGGCCAGTTCGGGAAAACGGCCGCCGTCCTTCCCCGCCCAGGCGATGGTCAGCATTCCGCGCGCGCGGGCCTCTTCCAGGCCGTAAATCAGATTCGGCGATTTGCCGCTGGTGCTCACGGCGAGTGCCATGTCGCCGGGCTGGCCATGGAGGCGGAGCTGGTTGACGAACATGCGGCTGGCATCAATGTCGTTGCCGATGGCGGTCATGGTGGCGATGTCGGTCATCAGGGGAATCACCGGAAACGCCGGGCGTTTTTCGATGATCGGGTGGGTGAACTCGACGCTGAAATGCAGGGCGTCGCACAGGCTGCCGCCGTTGCCCATGACCAGCAGCTTGCGGCCCTGCTCGAAACGCGCGGCCATGTCCCTGGCCATCGCCTCGATCTGCGCGGCGTATTGGTGGAAAAACTTCTGCTTCATCTCCACGCTTTCCGCGCATTTGCGGAGAATCTTGTCGCGATACGTGTCCGCCCCTTGTTTTGCCAGCGCTGCATTCATGTTTGGGACGCCCCCACGTCGTTACGTTCGAGCGATTCTTTTTCCAATTCCAAATGGCGACCATGGGCGTAATACGCGGCGCACGCGCCCTCGGCGGAAACCATCGTTGCTCCCAGCGGATGCAGCGGCGTGCATTGCCGGCCAAAGGCGGGACAGTCGTGCGGTTTCTTCACCCCTTTGAGCACGAGGCCGCTGATGCAAATCGGCGATTCCTGCGTGTCAATCTCCTTGATGTCGAACAGCCGCTCGGCGTCGTGGTCGCGAAACTCATAGCGCAGTTTGTAACCGCTCTTGGGAATCGAACCGA
>JAQGPB010000103.1 GCA_028293265.1 Pedosphaera sp.
ATCGAACATCGAACATCGAACATCGAACATGGATTTGGGGGAAGGTTAATTTGGGATGGGGGGACGGGGTCAGGGCTTTTTTCAGGCGGCGGAGGAGGGCGGGGTGGTTTTTTCGGGCGAGGGCGTGTTCCCAGATGCGGAGGACGCGCCAGCCGGCGCGGCGCAGGGTTCGGTTGACGAGGCGGTCGCGGTCGCGGTTGGCGGCGAATTTTTTGCGCCAGTAGGCGCGGTGGCCCGCGGGCCGGGTGCCGTGCCGGGGGCAGGCGTGCCAGAAGCAGCCGTCCACAAACAGGGCGAGCCGGAGCTTGGGAAAGATGAAATCGGGGCGCACTTTGAATCTGCGCGGACGGGAATCTGGTTTGGCCGCGAAAGAACGCATAGAACGCAAAGCAGACGGGCGGTTTGCGCCAAGGGAGTGCGTCCTGCCCGAAGGACTCGGCACTCCGCGTTCCACACTCCGCACTTCGACGTGTCTTCGCCAGCCGGTGATTTTCTCGCGGCGCAGGATGGTCATGAGGGCAAGCTCGGTCTGCTTGTTCCCCCGGCTGCGAATCCGCGACATCACCTCGGAACGTTTTTGCTTTGTGAAGATGTCGGGCATGGTTCAAGCTCTACTCGACAAGGGTTCGTTTACAATGATTCTTTGTGCTTAAAATAACTCATGCAATTCAAAATTGAACTCAAATACTTTTACGGCTGGGACGATGCTGGTTGGACTGACGAACCGGATGGGGATACTAAACCGACGCGATTTGAAACCGTTGGTCGGGCACAAGAGGCACTTGAGGAGCATTTTGCTCATGTAAAGACCGCGGTGGCGGCTGGCAATATGGATACTGAAGAAAATCCAAATGACTATAGAATCGTTGCGGTGAATAACTGATATGTATTCATCCCGTCATCGGCTCGGCAGGAAACGCCACACCCGGCACCAGCTTTTGCAAGAGGCTTAAAATTCCGGCGTACGTCGTGCGGTCTGCGATGTGTTCAACTAATCCGTCGTCACCCACTCCATACAGCCCGAAATAGGGAGTTCCGAACTCCGTATCAAACGGGTCATCGTCTGCGGTGAATGGGACAATTTCATTTTCTTCCAGAGAATCTCGCACGGTTTGGATCCGATACGCTTGGAAAGCCGACCCCGAAACTGGATTGGGTGCCCTTATATCAATGGGAATGGGCAGTTGGGAATCCATTCGGATTGGGAGTCGCAGGTGAAGTGAAACTCGAAGACAATCGGATTCATTGAATTGTGCGAGTTCGTTGGGCAATAGTATTTCCAAGCAAGCATCGCCGAATTTATCTTGCAACATGTATGGCCAAACATCCTCCATTTGCTCAAAAATTAAATGGGAGCATGCCCACCCCTCAAACAAATTTGCCACACGCATCACCTCGCGCATGAATTGGTCCATGCCGTTGTAGCTCTCGCTCAAATTTGGGCGCTGGTCTTGGATGGCGCGTTTGTTACAGGACTGCCAGAGCGACATAGCGGCGGCAAAAACGGCGGCTGGGTCAGCGAGATGGGTTTTAAGGCCAGGTTTTTCAGTCATGCTGGCATAAATACCTGGCCAGGTTTGTTGAAGTTAGCAAGTTCTTTTCATTTTTCCGACAACATGCTAATTTTTCGCACTCCAATCTGATTTCATTATACGTTACCAGCAGCTTGTGGTTCCCGTCCCGTAGGGACTACCGACAATAGCCCGGCGTTTCAACGCCGGGACCCGTGCCCACATTTCCCAAGTCCCGCAGGGACGGCTGAAAGACCGCTCCTCAATCCCACAAATACCGCTCGTCAAATGCCATGCGGTGCTTCTTGAGCAGCGCCAGAAACTCCTCCTGAAACGTTCTGGTCTTATGATGCCGTTCCTGGTTCTTGATGTATCGGATGATCAGATCCAGTTGCGACACGCTCACGCTGAAGCACCCATACTTTTCCTGCCACGCAAAGAGGCGGTGTTCGGTGAAGGTTTCATGCACCCACTTGGAGGAGCCGCCCTTGATCAGTTGCATGGCCTTGGCCGGCGCCAGCGTCGCTGGCAATGATAGCAGCATATGCACATGGTCGGCCACGCCGCCGATCTCAATGGCCTTCATCCCGTGCTGGCGCGCGATGCCGCCCAGAAAAGGCCAGAGCCGTTCGCGCAGCGCCGGCGTGATCAGCGGCCGGCGTTCCTTGGTGCTGAACACGCAATGGTGATACGAACTGACGTATGACATGCGCGCTATTCAGCCGTCCCTGCGGGACTTGCGCAACACCGAATTTGGTCCCGGCGTTGAAACGCCGGGCTATTCTCATGCTGTCCCTCCGGGACGGGGAATTGCCGCGGTACGCCGAGCTAAGATCGGACCATTTCGCGTCATCGGTTCCCGTCGAGCAAAAGTTTCAGAAACCGACCTTTCGGATAAATTCCTTTTTCAGCTTCAAATCTTGGCATCAATCAGACACCCTGGAGGCATGGCAAAAGCCCCGGCGGTAAAATGGACGCGAGCGCATTTTTTGATTGCGCTAAATCTCTACTGCAAATTGCCGTTTGGGAAATTGCACCGGGGAAATCCCATCATCGTGGACGTGGCGTCAAAAATGGGCCGGACGCCGAATAGTTTGGCGATGAAGCTTTGCAATTTTGCGTCGCTTGATCCAGTGCAGCAGGCGCGTGGGGTTCGAGGATTGCCGGGCGCGACGAAGCAGGACAAAGCCATTTGGGATGAGTTTCATTCCAACCTTGCAACTCTTGGTGTGCAAAGCGAGCAGATGCTGCACGACATGTTCACTCACGATGAATCAAAAGAAGTGGATTTGCTCCAGCGCGACCAAGTGCGGGTCATTGCGCCAACCGGGCCAACGGAGATTCAAGCCACCGTTAGAGCGCGGCGTGGGCAACAATTTTTTCGTCAGGCCGTGCTAACCGCTTACGATTTGCGCTGCTGCATCAGTGGCATCAATGTGCCGCGTCTGCTCATTGCGAGTCACATCATGCCGTGGAGCGATTTTGCCGACGAGCGGCTGAATCCGTGCAATGGACTTTGTCTCTCAACTCTGCATGATGCCGCTTTCGACGCTGGCCTTATCACCCTGGACGAAATGGCGCGGGTGGTTTTAAGCAAGCGATTAAAGAAGCATTTTCCGCAACCCTCGCTGGAACAAAATTTCGTTCCGTTTGAGGGTCAGCCGATTCGCATGCCGGTGAAACTCGCGGAACCCGATGTAAGCTTTCTTACGTACCATCGCGAGTCGGTATTTAAAGATTAATGCGGATTGGTGTGGAAGTTTGGCCATCAGCGGGTGGACTTTCCGGGATTGCGGGTTGGGGAGGGTTGCGGCTGATTTTGAAGTCGGACTGAGCCAACAATTCAATGTAACCGCAGATGGACGCGGATGGGAAAAGAGGAGGGGATTTTAATGAATTGGGAAACATCGAACATC
>JAQGPB010000134.1 GCA_028293265.1 Pedosphaera sp.
CCGTAATGGAAGGCACCGGAGCCGCCGCTGGAGAAGCATATGCCTGGGCCATCGAGAATCCCGACAAGGTCGCCTGCATCTGTGCGCAAAACCCGGCATTGCGCAGTCTCATGACAAAAACATCGCCGCTGGACAATTTGAGCCCGCTGGCCAAGGCAGGTATTCCTCTCCTGCACATTTGTAATAAGTTCGACCCCCGGCTCGACGAACAAACCCGCACTCTCGAAAAGCGATACCAGGAACTCAGCGGCAAAATCACAGTCATCATCAATGAATCCCCCCAACCCTATTCCCTCACCACAGCGGATCTTAACCAGACAGTGAATTTCGTCCTCAAGAATTCCAACTAACCGGCCGCTGCCAGCAAAAATGGTCTGAACAAACAAAATATGACGACGCGGAAAAACTTTCTGGCCGGCGGCAAAACGTTTGGAGCATGCTTGATGCTCGCCCTCGCCATGCTTGGCTTCACCGAAAAATTGTGTGCCGCCGGGCAGTATTTGAAAATTGATTACCCCGCGTCAGCTTCCTCAAATGAATTGCAAATCGCGGTGACTTATACGCTGTGGCTTCCGGACGGCGTAAAAACATTTCGCGGCATTATCGTCCACCAGCACGGTGCGGGCACCACCGCATCCATTGAGGGTTCCACTGCGGCTTATGACCTGCATTGGCAGGCTCTCGCCAAAAAGTGGGATTGCGCGCTGCTCGGGCCCAGCTACCACGTTCAGAACGAGAAAACTGACATGACACCCGGCGGCTCGGAACTTTGGTTCGATCCCCGCCATGGCTCGGAAAAAACTTTTCTCAACTCGCTCGGAGAGTTCGCCGCCAAATCAGGTCATCCCGAATTGCAAACCGTTCCATGGGCGCTTTGGGGACATTCAGGCGGTGGGATTTGGGCTGATGTAATGACCTCGCTCCATCCCGAACGTGTCGTCGCAGTCTGGATGCGCTCTGGTTCGGCACTGATGTTTCTCAGCCATCCGGAGTTCAAGCGACCCGATGTTCCGGCTGCATTGTACGCGATCCCCATGATGACCAATCCCGGCGCAAAGGAGAAGCCTAAGGCGAAAGCCGCCGGTGAGCCGGACAATCGTACCGACGCCGAAAAGATCAAGGGCCCATGGTTGGGCAACCTGGCCACCTTCCGCGAATACCGGGTCAAAGGCGGCTTCATCGGCTTCGCTCCCGATCCTCGCACCGGTCACGAGTGCGGCGACAGCCGGTATTTGGCAATTCCTTTTCTCGATGCTTGCCTCGCCATGCGCTTGCCCAACAAAGGCACCAAGGACCAAACGCTCAAGCCGGTTGACACCGGCAAGGCGTGGCTCGCTCCGTTGCTAGGTGAAGAGGCCAAACCCGCTGCTGAGTTTAAAGGCAACCCTGACGACGCAATTTGGCTCCCGAACGAAACCGTGGCCAAAGCATGGATGGAATACGTAAAAACCGGCGCAACCAGTGACTCTACTCCGCCACCTGCTCCCTTTGACGTGCGGGTATCGCCCGCAGGCGATCAGGGGACAGAAATTCAATGGAGCGCCGAGGCGGATTTCGAGAGTGGTATCGGCCGTTTCATCGTGCTGCGCGACGGCCAGGAACTGGCACAGGTGCCGGAAAATCCGGTGGGCAAATTCGGTCGCCCATTGTTCCAGTCCATGACCTATCACGACACCCCGAGTCAACCGCTGGCGCAGATGCGTTATATGGATTCATCGGCCAAGGCGGATGAAAAGCACACCTACACCATCATCAGCGTGAACAGCGTCGGGCTGAAGTCAGAACCGTCCGCCCATTAACTTGCAAACTTGCAACAACCATCCAACCACCCGCTTGATGACTCGAAATTTCATCCACCATTTGTTTGCCATCGCTTTGCTTTGCGCCTTCCCGGCCGCCTCCCAGGATTTTAAGTTCGATGGTTCCATCTCCCGGCCAGTCTTGGAGAATTACCTTTCCCGCTCCATTTCTTTCACCGAATTGCTCCACGACGATTTGACGAAACCAATCAACAACCGTGGAGAAGACCCGCACGACAACCTGCGGTTCATCCTCGACACCAAGGCCAAGTTCGTAGGCCGCGCCCTCCTGTTGTGGGGTCGTGAAAAAAACCTGTCCACCTTCCTGGAAACGGCAAAACCGTACGCCGCCGCGCTTCATCAGGCCGATCCCGAAATCGTTCTGCAAGCCGCCGCCTTCGAAATCGTCACCCGTGGCGTGGAAACCATCACCATTCCGGAATCAGTGCTCCGTGGGTTCGGCCAACCGGTCACGAACCGCACTTTTCGTTATCAGGACATGCTCTATCCCGATGGCCGTTTCGTGAATCACTGGTGCGGCAACGGCTCCGTCCCCGACATGAGCCAGTTGGAGACACGCATGTGGTTTTACTTTTTGGTCACCCAATATATAGATGCGGGAATCGAAGCCGTGCATTTCGGCCAGATCGGCCTCATGGACAAAAACGATCCCAATCACGCCCATTGGCTCGATATGCTCGGCCGGGTCCGCACTTACGCCCGCAATCATGCCCGCCGGCATTTTCTGATTTGCGATGCCCATACCCCGACCGGCGGTTACGTGGAAGACGGCAAGTTGCTCTTCGATTTTCATGCCT
>JAQGPB010000142.1 GCA_028293265.1 Pedosphaera sp.
GAACCGCAGCGATCCTACTCCCTCTCCTCCATGGAATGGAGGAGAGGGCCGGGGAGAGGAGGGATTTTCTGCCCGCGCCTACGTCTGTTTTTCCAGATAATATCTCCCTCCCCGCTCGTTCCTCGCGAAGAGGGAGAAGAAGGCTCGCGGGGACGCTCGCCCCACCCGCGCTGGAATATTTGGGCCGGCTTAACTAAATGGGAGTGACCGGGCCCTCTCCCACTGCGTCGTGGGAGAGGGAGAAGAATCTGGGACAGTGTCCGGATGCCCTTGGTGAGCGCGGGCAAGGAGCTTTGGCATTGAACCGGGACGGAGAGAAGTGATAAAAATTCGCGGCAACACCAGATTTAAGAGCTTTTGCCGTGAATATTGTGAAATCGCGGACCGCCGACCAATCCATCCCAGCGGCCGGGCTGGTTCGAGGAAGCGAACGGGCGGGAATCTTCAATTCTCCCGTCTTTATTGCCATCGTACAGGCCTTGCTTTCCGCATTGTTCCTGGTTCCCATCTGCAACTGGCATAAAATTTATGAGGAAGACTAGATGGCGAAGACCGCCCAGATCATTTGGCTGGCCGGAGATTGAAAAATATCAGGGGCGTCGCTTTCCGGCCGCAAGCATCGCGCAGGCTTTCTCGATCCGGCGCCTGTGTGTCTCCGGTTGTTTGGCTGAGTCCATCCAACTAATAAAGTCCCTGCGCTCGATCGGCGTGAGATCACTCCACTGTGCCTTCGCCATCGGGGTGGCCGCGAGGGCTTTGTGGAGATCGAATGACACTATTGAAAAACAGCAGGGGCGTCGCTTTCCGGTCGCAAGCATCGAGCAGGTCCTCTCGATGCGGCGCCTGCGCGTCTCCGGTTGTTTGGCCGAGTCAATCCAACTAATAAAGTCCCTGCGCGCGATCGGCGTGAGATCACTCCACTGAGCCTTCGCCACCGGGGCAGCCGCGAGAGCGTTGCGAAGATCCGCCGGCGCTCTGGGCTCTGATTCTTCTCCAGCCGGCTTAGGATTCATTTTGTTCATTTATTGATACTCTGAAATAAAGTGAGCTTCGAGCCAATTCCTACTGCGTGGTTCCGGCCTAGGGCAGTTCAAGGATGGATTTCAGGCAATCGGCCAGGCGCAGGGCGAGTGCCACGAGCGTGAGCGTCGGGTTGGCATGGCCGCTGGTGGGAAACACCGAGCCGCCGGCCACAAAAAGATTTTGCACGCCATGCACCTTGCAGTTTGCATCCACAACGCCATCGGCCGGTGAAGCGGACATGCGGGTGGTGCCCAACTGATGCGCGGAGGAGTTGAACTCCCTGATTTTACGCTCGATTGCCTCGCGCAAGGCGGCTTCGTCGTAAGCCAGTTCGCCCGTTTTTGTCGTGGCGAACTGATTCTGGATCAGCCGGTGCGCCCGCAGCACCGTCTGGACATCCATTTCTGAAAATTGGATTTTGACCAGCAGCCGGGGCAGACCGAAGAAATCCTTTTCCGGGTGGAGCAACACGCGGCTGTCCGGATTGGGCGCGTGCTCGGATTGATAATAGAGGCAATAATGGTTGACCCTCTTGTCGGGAAGAATGAAGGGGAGGCGACGCCGGGCGAACCAGCGGTCTTTGACGATGCCGGCGATTTGCGGAACCAGGTCCGGAGCGCCGGTGACCATGATTTTCAAGTGCGCCAGGAGAGCGGCACGATTCTCCTTCACGATGGCGGCGGCCCGCACGGGAGGGTTGCGCCTGAAAGTGGTCAGGAAGAATTTTGCCAGGTAGGCGCTCGAAAACAGGGGATTGCGATGCACCGCGCGCCCGAGGGCCGGGCGGAAGAAAAAGGCGACGGAGTTGAGCATCCGGTTTTTTTCCTGCGCCGCGGGCGTCACCCAAAAACGGCGGCGGCAATAAATCTGCCCGTGGTCGCGTTCCAGTTCGAACATGAAACTGCGGCCGTTGTCGCGCAACCGCGCCATGGCGACTGCGCCGAACAGATGCGACATGTAATGGCGTCCCAGCTTGTCCGAATGGTTCCCAATCCCGGTTTTCATCACGTCGTTCGAGGCAAGCAGCAGGCGCGCGGTTTCCAGGCCGCCGCACGCGATGATGAAGAAACGCGATTGGATGAAAAATTTGTTTCGCTTGAAGGAAGCGACGTGGATTTGTTCAACGCGGCTGCCGTCCGGAGCCAGTTGAACGTGCAGGCAGTTCGCATGGAACAGGACGGTGAGGTTCGCCGCCGACTGCAATTCGCGCGCATAGCGTTTGCCGAAATGCGTCTTCGGGCTCCAGCGCTCCATCAGATTGGAAACCACAGCCGGGCCGTCGAAGCCGGCGATCATTTCGCGCTGCGTGTCCGGGAACGCTTCTTCGGCGCGGAATTTATATTCGCCCGCTTCGCATACCGTGAGCGCGCGCGCATAATAGGGGTCCAATTGCGCTTTCGTAATCGGCCAGCCGCTGTGAGGCACCCAGTCCCGCTTTTCAAAATCAATCGCGTCGAACGGAATGCAGCGTCCGCCCCAGACCGAGGTGGTGCCACCCCATTGGCGACGGCGATTTTCCTCGAGCGGTTCGTGGCTTGATTTGGGTTCCGCATGGCCGCGGTAAAGGTCCCGGGCCTGGGCAGTCTCCGCCCGCCCGCCCGCCTCCAATAAAATCACGCGGGCCGAGGTTCCGGCCAGCTCGCGGGCGATGGTGATGCCCGCCGGGCCGCCGCCGACGATGCAGACATCGCATTGCAAAGTTTTTCCGGCGGGAATTTTTCGGGCGTCATCCATCATGGCGCAGAGACGAACTGGTAATTGAACGGCAGTTGGAACAACGCGCTCACTCCCAATGAACCGGAAAACATCGAACATCGAACATCGAACATCGAACATCGAATGGGGGAAACTCCCTCCCCCCAGCACTCTCCCTCATTGGGAGCCAGGGAGAAGGCTTCGATGGGCGCGTGGTTCAAGGGGTTTTTGTGCATTACTTGACAAGCAATTCTGTATTGGCGAACTGTGCCAGGTCCGCAGGTGAGAGAACGCCGGGCGCGAGGGCGTCGGCGACGTTTTGCTTCAAATGTGCGGGATTGTTGGTGCCGGTCAGGACGGATACCACTCCCGGCCGGCCCAGGGCAAATTCGATCAACAACCGGTGCAATGAAATTCCCTTGGTGGCGGCGAGGGAATCCAGCCGGGTCTTCACCTGGTGGATTTTTCTTTCCTCCTCGTTCAGGACGGGGTCGGAGCCGAGCAATTTTCCGGAGAGGAAAATCTGGTTGGCGACCACGCCGATTTTTCCGGACTCAAACTTGGGGAGAATGGCCTGGATGGCGATGTCGGCGGGGTTCAATGGAACTTGAACCAGAGAAACTCCGGCCACATCGAACGCACGGGCAACGACCGCCGGTTCGAACGAGGAGATGCCGAAGTGGCGGATTTTCCCGGCTTGTTTCAACTGGCGCAGCAACTCAAAGAGCCGCGCGTCGGACATGGCCTGCAGAGTCGGGCAATGCAGCAGAAAAAAATCAAGGTAGTCCGTCCGCAGCCGCTGCAAACTGCCATGGATGGAACGGTTGATGGCATCGGGCGTGAAGTCCTGCCGCGAGACATTGGAGCGCACAATGTTCGCGAGATTTTTGCCGCCTTTGAAATATTTCAACACCCGCTTGGCAAGCGGCTTGAGCAGGCGCAACCCGCCGCCAACGGCGGAAAAGCAATAGCCGGCCTTGGTGGTGATGATGAACCGGCTGCGTTTGCCTTGGAGGGCGGCGCCGATGATTTTTTCACTTCCGCCCTGGGCATAACTGTCCGCCGTATCAATCAAATTAATGCCGCAATCTTCCGCCACTCCCAGCAACCGGCCGGCATCAGCACCAGAAATACCATTGGCAGCGGAAGCCAGCCGGCCAGTTCCCAAGCCGATGATGGAACACTTGATGCCAGTGCCACCCATGCGTCTGAAAATCATGAAGCCATGTTCCGATGTCACGCAAAACAGGTCAAGCGCGCTGTTCTGATTAGTCTTGCAATTGCGTTTGGACTTCATTTTATTACCCGTGCTTCATGGGTGGCAATTCATAGCCAATGGAGTAAAAAAGAAAGCGCCCGTTGTACTCAAATGACTTGTAATTCGAAAGAATTCTTCAAGCTCTTTTTCCATGAGCTTGAACATAGGAGCATTCCCTGCGTCATCCTGCATTCCTACGCGGAATTGCCTGAAAAAATCTCCTCGGACATTGATTATGCCGCGCCGGAAGCGGATCTGCCCAGGCTGCGGACGATCCAGATCGAACTGGC
>JAQGPB010000150.1 GCA_028293265.1 Pedosphaera sp.
TTACCGCGCGGTGGTGGCACCGTAATTTGAAGCACCAAGCCCGGCGGATCAGGGCCGGGACGGTTTGCGATCCCGTTTACGGATTTTTGCAAGCTGACGGTAGCCGATCAGCCGTTTGCGCTTTTCATCCCAGAGCCGGAAGGTAAATGACTTCATGCTCGACATAAACGTGATAGGGGTTACTTGCTGAAACAGCGGATCGGCCTTGTGGCACTTCTCCAGGTTGTAATTGGGAATGCGCGGACTCAAATGGTGGATGTGATGGAACCCGATGTTGCCGGAGAACCATTGCAGAATGCGGGGGAGCTTGTAAAAGGAACTTCCCTGCAACGCCGCCGCCGTGTAGCTCCAGTCCTCCCCGCGTTCCCAATAGACGCCCTCAAATTGATGCTGGACGTAAAACATCCAGACGCCGGCCCCGCCGGCCACCATCAAAATGACCAACTGAATTAGCACGTACGCCTTGAAGCCAAAAATCAAGCTAATCCCAGTCACCATTGCCAGAATGGCCAGGTTCATTGCATGGACGGAATGCCGTTCCCGTTGGTCGGCTTTAGGAGATGGAAATCTCTGCCGGATCAGGAACAGAAATGTCGGCGCAATGACGAACAGCACGATGGGATTGCGGGCCAGCCGATAGGCGAACCTTTTCCAACGGGATGATTCCAGATATTCCTGCACGGTCAGGGTCCAAACGTCGCCTGTGCCACGGCGGTCGAGGTGGCCCGCGCTGCTATGGTGAATGGCGTGTTCCCAGCGCCAGTGATAATACGGGGTGAAAGTCAGGATGCCGGCGATAAATCCCACCGCGTCGTTCGCTTGACGCGATTTGAAAAAGGAGCCGTGGCCGCAATCATGAAAAATGATGAACACGCGCACCAGCAGTCCCCCCGCCAGCACCGCCAGCGGCAGCACCAGCCACCAGGAAATGGACCGACAGATGTACATCAGATACCAGACTGCGGCATAAGGGATGACGGTGTCTATGATCTGCCACAGCGCCCGCCAGGTCGAAGGCTGCTGGTATTTGAGTACAATCTGCTTCCAAGCGGCATTTTCCGCATGAGGTTTGGCTGGCTGTGAATTCGAATCGTCTGACATAACTTCTCGCCAGCCGCTTTCGGCTGGCCCTTTTTTTGTAAGTTATACGGAAATGCCAGCAGGAGCAATTGCCAATTTTAGTTTTTGGAGAAACAATTTCTGCTCAGGCGTAAAAATATCCCAACTCGCGGAGGGAGGCGTAATCTTGCGCGCGTTCCTTGGTGCGGCGGCCGAGGATGACGTGGTCGAGCACATCTATCTTCAGCACTTGGCCGGCGCGGATCAGGTCGCGCGTGACTTTCACGTCGGCCTCGGAGGGCGTGGGGTCGCCGCTGGGGTGGTTATGGACGAGGATGATGGCGGAGGCGCTGGCGCTGATGGCGGATTTAAAAACTTCGCGCGGGTGGACGAGGATGGTGTCGAGGGTGCCCTGGGAAACTTTTTCGACGCGGATCAGTTTGCGGCGGGTGTTGAGGAGGACGACCTGGAAATGCTCGACTTCGTAGGCGCGGTTGTCCTCGCGCAACAGGTCGGCGATGGTTTCGGGGTTGTCGAGCGTGGGGCCGTCTTCGCGGAGTTCGAGGGCCATGCGGCGGGCCAACGTGAAGGCGCTTTTCAACGCGATGGCTTTGTCGCGGCCAACGCCTTTGATTTGTTGCAGGTCTTCAAGGCTCGCTCGGGCGAGGTGATCAAGGCGGCCGAATTTTTGGAGCAATTGTTCGGCGACCTGGATGGCAGAAACGCCCTTCATGCCGGTGCGCAAAAGGATGGCGATGAGTTCGGAGGTTTTGAGGGCGTCCGCGCCATGGGCCACCAAGCGCTCGCGGGGACGCTCGCTGTCGGGGAGGTCTTTGATGCGGAGGCCGGGTTCCATGGGGAGCGATGGTAGGGATGCGGGCGGAGGGAGGCGAGATAAAAATACCCAAATACCCAATGACGAAATACCCAAAGAAATCCCAAGCACCAAATCCCAACCTTGAGCTTCGCGCCCAGGATTGCTTTATCAGCTTACCCTTTTCTGTTCACTAAATCAGGGGAGCCTTACAAACGCACGACCGTTGAGGCTTCGGTCTTGGCGCTTGGAACTTCTTTGGGTACTTGGGTGTTTGGGTATTTGCCCCGCTCACCGCTCTTGAACTACTTCGCGGATCAAATCTGTCGGCTCGGGCGGAAGGTCGGAAACAGTGAAGGCGCTTTGCAGACGGGCAAGGGCGGATTTGGCGTGGGTGCGGTCGGTGGCGTGGACGCGGCAGAGGATGGAACCGAAACTGATCACGTCGCCGATTGCGGGGAGCATGTCCACGCCGACTTCGGGTTGGATCATGGTTTCCTTGGTCAAGCGTCCGCCGCCAAGATCGCGGACGATTTCGCCGATGATACGGGCGTTGCAGCCGGTGAGGCAGCCATCGCGCCAGGCATTTAGTTCCATGACGACGGGCGCGGTGTGGTCGTGCGAAAGTTTTTGGTGGAAGGCATTGAGGTCAGCACCCTGGGCCGCGAGCATTTCATTCCATTTAGCGCGCGGCTTGCCGGAGTCAAGGCATTCGATGGCGCGCGCGCGGCCTTCTTCGATGCCCGTTGTTTTGCCGGTCTGCACCAGCAAGTGCGCGGCGAAGGCGATGACCAATTCGCGCAAATCGGGTGGGCCGAGACCGTCCAGGCAATGGACGCTTTCCTTGACTTCGAGCCAGTTGCCCGCCGAGCGGCCGAGCGGGGCATCCATGCTGGTGATGAGCGCGCGGGTGTTGACGCCGCATTCGTTGCCCAAGGCGACCATCGCGGTGGCGAGTTCGTTGGCTTTGTCGAGCGTGGGCATGAAGGCTGCCGCGCCGAATTTCACGTCGAGCACCAATGCCTGCAAACCTTCGGCGAGCTTCTTCGAAAGAATGGAGGCGGTGATCAGGGGAATCGAGGGGACGGTGCCGGTGACATCGCGCAAGGCATACATCGCCTTGTCGGCGGGAACCATGCGCGCGGTCTGGCCGCAGATGACGCAACCGACGGTTTGCACGTTGGCGACGATGTGCTCAAGGCCGAGCGCGGTGTTGAAGCCGGGAATCGCCTCAAGCTTGTCGAGCGTGCCGCCGGTGATGCCGAGGCCGCGCCCGGAAATCATCGGCACGCGCAAGCCGAGGCAGGCGAGCAAGGGTGCGAGCGGGAGCGAGACTTTGTCGCCGACGCCGCCGGTGGAATGTTTGTCGGCGAGCGGGCGCGGGTCTTTGGGGAATTGCAGGACATCGCCAGAGTCGCGCATGGCGAGGGTGAGGGCGCTGGTTTCCTGCGTGTTGAGTCCGCGAAAGTAAACGGCCATCAAAAGCGCGGCCATCTGGTAATCGGGGATTTTACCGGCGACGTAGGCGGAGATGAGTTGCTTTATTTGCGCGGCAGAGAGAGTTTGGCCGTCGCGTTTGGCTTCGATGAGGGAGAGGAAGTTCATTGAATTTTATGCGCGGTATCCTCTCGGCCGTAATATATTCCGGGAACCCACTTGGCAATCGCATAGCTGCTGGCAGGATCTGGGGCGGTCGTAATCGCAAAATTTGTCGAGCCAACATAAAATCCCCAATGAAAGAATCCACCACCCCAAATAATCATAATATAACGCTCACCCGGCTTACTCATAATCATAAGGGAAGCGTCTTCTGGAGGCTCCGCGTATAGGTTTTGTATATAATCTGGAAGTTCCGAATTGGGTATTGTCACACCCGCGCCTTTATATTTGGAAATTTTGTTGAGTGCCCAAACGCGTAGTTTCTCCGGGTCGATACTTTGCTTTGCCTTCTTAAATCCAGCGTCTGCTGCGACAACTTCTTTGGGAGGGATTGATAGCCAGTAGTTCAAACCAACTAAGGCAGCCCACGCTAAGATAACCGCAACCAAAAAAATCCAGACAATTTTTTTCCACAACCTCGAAACGCCAGAAACGGTTGGTGGCTTTCGGTTCATTGGTTCGACGGTCCGAAACGTTGACCTGCCTCCACCCGTTCCGCCCGCTGGACGACCTGCCACCGCAGATTGGCCGGGATGGTCATGCGCTCAGGCGGCGCGATCGTCGTTCAGCTTCTCGGTGCGCAGCCGCAATAAGGACAATAAATCCGCCATGTCCACCAGACCTTCGGCCTCCCGCTTTTCCTTGGGCGAAAGCGCTTGCCCGGCATCCTGCTTGTCGAACAATTCCTTGAGGCGATGTTGCACACCTTGCGGCAGGCGGAAGCGCGCCAGATCGCCAGGCATTTTAACTTCAAATTGTATCGTTTGAGGCATGGATCGTTCGCAATCTTATAAAACGATCATACTTTGAATAAATCTCCTGATCAAGTTCGGAATCAGGAGGCGGGCGCGGCTGTGGCAATGTGACTTTGCTGGGCTTCAAGCTCCTCCTGCTCGGCCGCCAGCAGTTGATTTGAAGCGCCAACGGCATTGGGCACCGCAATCGAGGCGAGGCCCCAGCCGTAGCCTTTCAATTCGTTGTTCCAGCGGCCTGCTCCAGTGGCGGGGTCGAGGCAAAAAACCTCTCCCTGCGCGGTGGCGTAGAGATTGTCGCCTTCCAAGACGAGGTTTACAAAGCCACTGCCTCTGAGATGAGTTTGCCAGACGATTTGGCCGCTGGCGCGGTGCAAGGCAATCGCAGTTCCTTTGATTCCGACAAAGATGAGGTCATTGTTTTGCATGTTGATCCTTGTTTTATTGAATCCTGAATTTTGTTTGCTGGCAATAATCGGGTATCTGCGGACAATTGCACAGAATTAGTAATCAAGAGGCAGCCATGGCATATACTCGCATTGTCTTGCCGCTCGGCCTCATGGTATTTGCCTCGAATTTCATGCCGAGCTTGAGCGCAACCCGCTCTGACGCGATGTGGGCAATATCTATGAGTGCTACAAGGCGCATGATGGCTAACGTGCGAAATCCATAATCACGAACAGCCGCCGCAGCTTCTGTCGCATAACCCTTCCCCCAACAATTAGCGGCGAGGACATACGTCAACTCCACCTCATCACGTTCATCAACCGTTTTTGGCAGCAGGCCGCAATGTCCCACCACGTTTCCGGAACTCCGCTCCACGACTGGCCAGAGGTCAAGCCGCGCGGGCGGTACGGTCAAGTCGTCCTTCAATGAATTGCAAACCGTTTCAAAGTCCCGTGGACCTCCCAGGAAGCGGGTGACTTGAGCATCTGCCCAGATCGAGGCGATCACCGGCACATCCGCCTCAGTGAGCGACCGAATAGTAAGCCTTTTCGTCTCGATAAGCAGATTTATCGCCGACATAATGAAATATCAGTCGCCCTGTTGAAAATGCATGATCTTCAGAAGCTTGGATTAATAGCGGCTTGCCCCAAACTCCAATGAAGAACCTGATTCTAAATAATAATTTTGCGGTGACGTTTACACACAAAACCATTTACAATAAAAAGACCGCCGATCCCTGACCAGCCTTAACCCGTAAATTTCTTTGCCGCGATGGTGGCGTTGTGGCCGCCGAAACCGAAGGAGTTG
>JAQGPB010000171.1 GCA_028293265.1 Pedosphaera sp.
ATTGGCCTCGTCAATGTGATGAACATCGCCGAAGGCGCATTGGGCAATTTGGGCGACGATCAGCTCGCCTGGCTGAAGGACGATGTGAGCGGCCTTTCCGCCAGCACGCCGATCGTGGTGTTTGCGCATGTGCCGTTGTGGACGATTTATCCCCAATGGGGTTGGGGCACGCAGGATGCCGGGCAGGCGCTGGGCTATTTGAAACGCTTTGGTTCGGTCACCGTGCTCAACGGGCACATCCATCAGACGTTCAAAAAAGTCGAGGGCAACGTGACATTCCACACCGCGACCTCCACGGCCTTTCCGCAACCCGCGCCCGGCAAGGCGCCCAAGCCCGGACCGATGAAAGTCGCGCCCGAAATTCTCCCCACAGTCCTTGGCATAACCGATGTGAACTACGTCGAGAGCAGCCACAGTCTCGCCGTGGTGGACGCCATGCTCGGTTGAACTTCAAAGCACCACGCACCATGAACCAAACCTTCTGGGCCCGCATGCACGGCGGCGCGACGCACTTCCCGATTGCCTTGATCATGGTGTCGGTGGTTTTTGATGTTGCCGGGTTCTGGTGGCCCGATGAACTCCGGCGGCGCGAGTTTCGCGCCGTCGGATTCTATTCCCTGCTCATCGCCGCCGCCGCATCACCGGCGGCCGTGCTTTCGGGGCTTGCCTTGAGCAAAGGAACAATTTTGGGAACCGGTATGCTGGCGCTGCATCATTATTTCATCTGGCCGGCATTCGGGCTTTTGATCGGGATGGCCGTGTGGCGGTTGGTGGTCCGTGAACGCGCATCGCGGCGCGCGTACGGCGGTTACCTCGCGCTCGCTTCCCTCACGTTGATGGCCATGATGACGGCCGGGTATTGGGGCGGGGAAATGCTCATCGGCAAATGACGGTTGGCCATGAAATTATCCCTCCAGCTCAAAGCAACAATCTTGGGTACAATTTCCGGACTGGCGGCGATTGGCTTCGCTTTCGCCGTTGCCGGAGCATTTCAGCCCCAGCCGGCGGCACCCGGAGCGGTTGAAGCGCTGGCGATTCCACCCGCAGGCACGCCGGCGAACGCAGGCTACAAATTATACCTGCTCAATTGCGCTCACTGCCACGGCAGCGATGCGCGCGGTGACGAAGGCCCGGATTTGCATGGCGTGACAAAGTCTGATGAACGCATCGCCTCCCTGATCAAAAATGGCAGCAAGGGTGAGATGCCGAAGTTCGGCGCAAAACTCAATGACGCCGAGGTGCAGGCGCTGATCGCGTTCGTGCGGACGCTGAAAGAATAGCGAAGCAGTTGCGAACGGGCGCATCTGTCCCGTCTCCGAATGGCAGGGACATCGCGCCAACACAGCCACGTGGCGGTCTCCGGCCTCCTTTGCCCGCCAAAACCGCGCTCTCGCCCGTTTCGCGTTTGCCCGCATATTCCAGTTCTTTTTTTCAGGGTTGAGAGCAGGTGAACGTGGTCTTTCAACTTATCTTTCGACGCTCGTTCATTTCCGCGCAAAAAAATAATTTGCGCCCTCAGCCCGCCTCCAGCCGAAATAAAATAAAAATTTGCTTTGGAGAAAAAAAACGCTATTGTAAAGCTCAATCAAGGGCGTTGCCAATTAACCTTATGAATAGAGGATTTTCGACCAAATTTTCCCGGGGCGCTTCCATGCTGGTTGCGCTGTTACTCGTGCTGGGCGCGCCGAGTGTTCGCGCGCAGGATTCTTTCCGCCGGATCAATTATGATGTGCTCAAACGCGAACAGCGCGGCCTGGTAAATGTCCTGACCGACGGCGAAACCGACCTTTCCAGCGGCGAAACCCGCATGCGCAACAATTCCCTGCATCTCTCGGCCGAGGAAGTCGGGCGGGCCGCGTCGAAAGTGGCGCATCTCCGGGCCATGGCGCAGTTGCACCCCGAGCGTTGCGCCCGCACCTCCGGCGCGTTTTTGCTCCCCGCCGGCATGGCGCAGGAAGCATTGACCAATAATTTCTTCAGCAATATCAAGCCTCGCATTGTCCGCCTGGAGGACAACCTGGACGCCTATGTCACTCAGCTCGAAAAGGTGGATCCCAAATTGGCGGCTGAACTGAGGGCCTTGATCGCGGCCTATAACCGGGCGGCGTTTGATGTGGTCAACAACGCGGCGAACAATGTCGGCTCCATTGAGTACAATCCCAATTCCATTGATGCCCTCGCCGCGCCCAATCTGCGGGCAAACTCCATCTTCAACAATGTAAACCGTTCTTCCGGAGGGGCTTCGAACGATCCCAATGATCCGAACAGTCCCAATTACCGCGGCCCGAATGGCGGCAATAATCCCAACGACCCCAACAGCCCCAATTACCGCGGCCCGAACGGCGGCGACAATTCGATCAACAATCCCTCTTCGTTCAGGGGAACCATTCGCGACACCGGCGGCCAAATCCTGAATGCGGACGACTTTTTGGACAACAAGACGCTGGTGAGGCGAACCAAGAGTGACAACGGCATTCTGACCCGTGAGGAAAAGACGAGCGGCGACCTGATGCCCGACGGGAATGGCGGGGCGGTGTTCAGGAAGCGGGACAGCAAGGCCATTGACTGGCAGTTCGACATCGAGGCGAACGACGGCGGTTTTGCCCTGGTGGATCGTTCCAATTCCGCCGCGGATGACGACAAGGGTTTCAGCGTGCAGTCTTGGACGGTGAAAGATCCCGCCGGCCAGACACAGGATTTCCCCGGCGCCGCACAGTTGAAGTACAACATGACTGCGTCCGGCAAATACACGATCACCGCAAAAGTACTGACCAAGCTTAAGACGAGTTTCATCATCTATATCAGCCCCGTAAACAACTGACGACGCCTGGCGGCGGAAGCAGGTTTTTGACCCGCGACCGGGCGGCCGCTGCGGATTTGCACGGTTCAGACGGAGGGCGATCATGATCGAATTTAATGCCCCAGTTCCGCTCCCCGAACAGTTTCGCCAGGCTTTGGGCTTGGAAAGCGATGCTTCTCCCCCCGAAGCTCTCACACTGGCGGAAGACCGGCTTAAGGACATTCTCGAGAAGCAGCAGAAACTGCCCGAACGGCATCCCTCCCAGCCCAAATTAAAGAAGGACCTCCAGAAGCTGGAACCAATCGTTGCCGAACTGCGCGAGCTGGTCTTCGGCCTGAAGGTGGACGAACTTTGCGACTCTGCAGAAGCCGCGCTGGTAGAAAAACCGGCCAAACGGGCCGTCGCCCGCGATTTTCTCAAACGGGCGCGCCTGGAGGGCAAAGCCCTGGCTGCGGATGGTGTTTACATCCAGCGGATTCAAAAGCTGGAAGCGCGGGTGGAAGCAGAACCAGAGGCGGTTTTGGCCGCTTCCGTGACGCTCGTTCAGCCTCCTCCATCTCCTCTGCCCGCCACGATCGCCCCGCCGCCGCCTGAAAATCCGTTTCTTCATCTGGAAGTTGTGATTGACAAAGGAATGGTCTGTCTGGTGCAGGATTTGCCGGACCAGGCGGCAGCCGGCAAACATTATGCCGAGGCAGAAAAAGAGGCGGCCGGCAAAAAAGTGCCCGACAATCTCAGAAGCCGGATGCAGCTTTTCAAGCGCACCCTTGACCAGGTCAGGCGGGAGGCGATCCATGTGCAGGTTGACCAGGCCTTGAACCAAGTTGATGCCGCGCTGGCGCGGGAGCCGTCGGATATTGCGGCTGCGCGCGAGCAATTAAGGCAGGCGACGGCTTTGCTCCAGCAGGCGCCCGACCCATATTTCCAGCGCGAACGGGACGGCGTGGAGCGGACGATTGAGGAGCACGAACAAAGGTTGACGCATCGCGAGAGTGAGCTGGCGGCCGGGGAATGCCTGGCCGAAACGCGATCAAGACCCGCACTGCTCCCAGCCGCTCGGGCCGGACGCCCGTTTATCGAAGTTTTCCCCACCCAAACGCGGTCACCAATTCCTGAACGGGAGGCTGAGCCGCCCAAAGTGCAACCTGTAGTCAGGCCGGTCATCATTCCCGCACCTGCGGCAACAGTCGCAAGAATTTCTTCCGTTCCAAAACTTGAGAGCAACGTCGGAGCGCCGCCGCCGCCCGCGCCCCCGGCGCCCGTTCCAGTTTTGCCTTCACCAAACTCCGTTCAGCCGCCCTTCATCCCCGAAACCGCTCCCGAAGAAACGCCGGAACAGCCCCCCGTCCTGGTTAGAACCACCAAACACGCCGGGCCTTTGGAGGTAATCGCCATAATTTTGCTGCTTGGTTTGATTGGCATTGCTTACGCTGGCTATCGCGTCATTAACGCCATGTCCGAAAGACAATCTGCAAACAACTACTCTCCAACCAACCAGATCGCGAAGCCGCCACCCATTCCGGCAGTCGCGCAACCGGACATGGGCGAGTTGAGCGTCAGCGTCATGCCCGCCGGGGCGGAGCTGTTCACCAATGGAGTCTCGTTGGGACATCCCGGTTACCCCGTGCGCCTGCAGGGGGTGAGCGGAAAAGAAGTGGTGCTCGAAGCCGCGCTCACGGACTATTCAAATGTCACCAAATCGGTGAGCTTTCCCGGACCGGGATCGCCCCTGGGTGAAAGTTTGGAACTGCAGCCCAAGCCGGCATTGTTGCTGGTCCGCAGCGAGCCCAGCGCCGCGGAATTGATCTTGCGCAAAGACCGCGAGCAACCGCTCGCCGTCACCCGGTCTGGGGAGGGCATCGAACTCACGCCCGGCGTGCCGGTGGAAGTCTCGCTGGAAATTCCCGATTACGAAACAGTCAGCCGAAAAGTGGCCGCATTGAAACCGGGTGAGCGGCAGGTCATTGATTTTGGCGCCCTCAGGTTGCAGCCCGCCGGGCTGCATTTGAAAGTGGACCCTTCCGACGCCCGCTTTTTCCTCGTTTATGCGGGCCGCGACCCCATTCCGCTGGGCCAGGTTACCAACATCGAAAACATCATTCCGAGAATGGCTTTCAACCTGGTCGCCGAGCGGCCGGGTTATGCCGCCGAGAGCAATGGCTTTCTCCTCAATCCGCATGAAGTGCGTGATTATGATTTTGGCCGGCTCAAGCCGCTGCCCGCGACTGTGGTCGTCACGGCCTCGCCGCAACCTTTTGACCTCAAGGTGAGCTGGGATGGTGCCTCAAAAAATTACGGGCCAGCGGGCCGGGCGGCGGGCCTGCCGCCGGGAAAGAACCTCATCATTGCCCTCTCCGCGGCTGACCATGAGCCGGCCTCGACCAACCTGGTCTTGGAACCGGGCGAAACGCGCGAACTTAATTTTGGCAGCCTTCAGCCAGTCAAGGTAACTCTGCTGTTGAAATCCGATCCGCCAAATGCGGATGTGATCTACAGCGTTGATGACCATTTTCCGGTTCTCGCCGGAGTGACTGACCACATTAACGGCCTGCCGTTGGGCCATGCCGTCGAGGTCACCCTGCACAAGGCTGGGTACGTGGATCGGGCGATGTCCCGCAAACTGTCATTCGCGGGCGACTCGCTCGATTTTGGGCATCTGACTCCATTGCGGGTCGCCCTTGCCGTGACCGGGCCGAATGATGGCGCGGAAATTTATCTCGATGACAGCGCGACCAAAGTCAAGAACGGCGGCACGCTGACCAACCTCGTCGCCGGGAAATCCTACACCATCCGGCTGCGCAAACCGG
>JAQGPB010000178.1 GCA_028293265.1 Pedosphaera sp.
ATGGCCCCGCACGGTGTCAATGCTCAGGATGGGACAGATCTTGTCCTCCTCCTGCGAATACAAATTCAGCGTGCAGGCGTCCCAACTGAACAGTTCGTCGGCGGTTTCCACGATGATTCGTGCTGCCTCCTCGGGGGAAATCGCCGAACTCAATTTCAAGCCGAGCGTTGAAAGGGCCGCATTGTAAAGCTCCATGCGGTGACGTTCGCTGACGTCGCGTGAGTTCACCACCACGCCCCCGATTTCGAGATCGTTCAGCAGGCTCTTGCAGATGGTTTCCAGATGGCGCCAGCTTCCGTCGCGATGACGCACGCGGAACTTCGCCGTGGTGGTGAGTTCAGGATTTGCGATGCAACGCCGGAAATCTTCGCGCACCCGCGCCACGTCGTCCTCATGAACGAGCAGGAAGGCGTTCCGGCCATGCAATTCCTCCGGCTCGTAGCCGAGCATGCGCTGGATGGAAGGGCTGTTGTAGGTAAAGTTCCCGTCGTGATCCAGCATGCTTACTATGTCGAGTGAGTTTTCCGAAACCGCGCGGAAATGCTTCTCGCGCCGGGACAGCGTGGTTTCGGCGCGGAGGCGGTTTTTCCGCTCGCCAGCCTCGCGCAACGCCCGCCGCACTGCGGGAATAAGCCGTTCCGGCCAGTGTTTCAGCACATAATCGGTGGCTCCCGCCTTCAAACTCTCGATGGCCGCCTCTTCCCCGATGGTTCCCGAAACCAGCAGTACGGGTGTGTCAGGCTGTTTTTCTTTGGACAGCTTCAGCGCCTTGATGCCGTCGTACGCGGGCAGAAAATAATCTGCGATGATCAAATCGTAGCCCCCTTGCGCAAGCGCCGCCTCAAAATCCTCGCGGGTTTCAACGCAGACCACCTCGGGCGCAAACCCTTCTGCTGCCAGTTTGGATTGCACCAAGTCCGAATAATTTCGGTTATCTTCCAGATGCAACACGCGCAAGGGTTGGTTCATGCTTCAAACTTTATACATGCCCCACCTCCGGCTTACAAGATTTGTGAAGTTCACGGCTCTCGGATTTTTCAGGTTAATACCCTATTTCGCGGGCCAGTGAGGCAAGCTAAGATTTATTGGTGGTTCCAAACGAGCACAACGCGCATTGCACCATTCTGGTTGTTGAGGACAACGCCTCAGAAGTCGTCCTCCTGCAAAAGGCTTTCAAACGGGCTGGCATGGACATTGCCGCCTATTTTGTAACCAATGGCGAGGAGGCCATTGATTATTTGAGCGGTGCCGGCCGCTTCCAAGATCGCCACGACCATCCCGAACCGGATTTGGTGATCATGGACTTGAAAATGCCCCGCAAAAACGGCTTTGAACTCCTCGAATGGTTCAGAAATCTTCAGGAAGGCGCGCTCATTCCCGTCATTGTGCTCACATCCTCGAATCGCGAGGCCGACATCCAGCGTGCCTACAGCCTTGGCGCCAATTCCTATTTCTTCAAGCCTTCCAGCTTCGAGGAATTTCGCGACCTCATCAGGGTGATTTACGAATACTGGTCCCGCGCCCTCCGTCCGAAATCGCTCGCCGCACGGCATTGAACCGGAACGATTCGGCCGGAACGCCGCGCTTCAACCGCCGCTGCCCCGAATGGTTTCCGTTTTTGGGCGGATTAATCTCTTGATACGCGGGTTCATCCCCATTCAAGGAACCAATTATGATGTTACCTGTAATGCATGAACAAGACGTACGTGATTCATTGGAAGTCCCGGAGCAACGGGCGCATGGGCACAGGCACGACACGCTTTGGCCGGGATGAAGCCGACCGGCTCGCAAAGGAGTTGAACCATGACTACCCCGAAATCGAGCATCGAGTTTTAGATGTGGCCTCTGACAGCAAGCCCGAGCCGCTGCCAGTCTCTTTCGCCAATTCAACGGCAGAGTGACGAACGGCTTCGCCCTCGCGTCAATCCTGCGATCAACTTCCAGTAAAGCCTTTCCCTCCACCGGTGCCCGGCCTATATTGTTGGCGGTTCCTGTGCCAGAGAACGAAACAACCAGCACGAGCACGCCGCCAGCCCCGGCCGCCCATAAACGCCGCGTCCGCTATCGCGGCACGCATCCGCGCCGTTTCCAGGAGAAATACAAGGAACACAACCCCGGCCGTTACGCCGCCGATGTGGAAAAAATTCTGGCCGGCGGAAAAACTCCGGCCGGCAGTCATCGTCCCATTTGCGTGCGTGAAATCATCGGGATGCTCGCGCCGAAACCCGGCGAACTGGCCGTTGACGCCACGCTGGGTCATGGCGGCCATGCCCTGGAAATCCTGCGCGCCATTCTGCCGGGTGGCCGGCTCTTCGGGCTGGATGTTGATCCGGTTGAACTGCCGCGCACCGAAGCCCGTCTGCGCGGCCACGGTTTCCCGCCCGAATCCCTGATCGTGCGCCGGACAAACTTCGCCGGCCTGCCGCAATTTCTCGCTGCCGAAAACATTCACGCCGTGGACATGATTCTGGCCGATCTGGGCGTCTCCTCGATGCAGATTGACAATCCCGAGCGCGGTTTCTCCTTCAAACATGACGGACCCTTGGATCTGCGCATGAACCCGCAGCGTGGTCACCCTGCTTCGGCCTTGCTCGCCACGGCCAACGAAACCGGCCTCGCGCAAATGTTGGTGGAAAACGCGGACGAACCGCACGCGCGCCTCATCGCTCAAGCCATTTGTCACGCCCGCGCCAGAACTTCCATTACGACCACCAAAATGCTGGCGCGACACATCCACGAAGCCTTGCGCAATGCCCGCCGCCCGGAAGAAGAAATTGACGCGTCCATCCGCCGCACTTTTCAAGCCTTGCGCATCGCAGTCAACGATGAGTTCGGCGCGCTCGAAACTTTTCTCCGCCATCTGCCTGCTTGCCTCAAGCCCGCCGGGCGCGTCGCTATTCTCACATTTCATTCGGGCGAAGATCGGCGCGTGAAAAAGGCATTTCAAGCCGGCGAGCGCGATGGAACCTACGTCCGCATCGCCGGCGAAGTAATCCGTCCCGCGCCCGAAGAAATCCGGGCCAATCCCCGCGCTTCCAGCGCCAAGCTCCGCTGGGCTGTGCGGGCTTGAGGACAGTTCCAAATGCAACCCGCTCAGTCCGGCCCGGTGGTTTCATACCATTGCGAGTATTTTCTCCACCCCGTCAATTTCTGGTCCGGCCCGAAGGTCAGCCGCAGATAATGGTCGGGTGTCGGCGGCAGCCCTGGCGGTATGTTGGGACCCTCCGATGCTATTGGCGGCACTGCCCCGGTGGCTTCACCCACGTCAACCACATCCAGCGTGGCCGGCTTGCCCTCGCGCGTCCGCCAGTCCGCGACGATTGAACCGTCACCCAAAGTCGTGGAACGCAATGGCACGCCCAGATCCTGCAAGGCCAGATCGTACGAGTAATTCCCCATCCGTCGGTCCCAATTCACCAACGGCGACTTGGTCCCGCACCCCGCCAACAGCGCCACAATCAGTATCAAGCGCAACGCAGTGATTTGTTTGCACATAGAAACGCTCCCATTTCACCAGCCGCACATCCGGAACAAACTTAAGCCGGAGATACAGCGGCGTTCATTGTTCCTTCAAAACCTTGCCATCCTCGGCAATCAACATTCTCGGATGCGAATTGGGGTCCGTAAAGGTGACTTCGTAAATCGTACGTTCGCTCGGCTGGACATTCGCCACCACGGCATCGGGCGCACTTTGTTGCAGCGTTCTTTGCACGGGCGGGGGCAGCTTCACGACCGGGCCGGCGGATGGGGGCGGCGCAACGGGCGCATTGGTGTTTGCTGGTGATCCATCTTCCGCCACGTAAATATTTGGGTTGACCCCCGGATTGACGAACTGCACTTCGTAAATGTCCCGCTCAGCGCCGGGCACCTTGTTGATGTCCTTGATCTCTGCCGCGCCTCCCATTGTGGTGATGGTGCGCTGGACGGCGGATGGCAATACGGCGAATTTTGCTCCAGGGCTGGTTGTTGGCGGCGGGGCGGTCGGCGCTTCGGCCACCGGTGCCTCGCGCGGAGGATGATGATTTACACATCCGGCGGCCAAAAAACTGATCGCAATGGCAAATACGAGCATCGGAATTTTCATAATCGCAACCCCTTTTGTAAAAAACATAAATCATATGACGTTTTTTATCAAACGAGTGGGAAGAACATTCAGCCGGGAGTCATCTTCAAGGTTGCAAGCGGGCCGGGGATTGGTTTATGAATGGGCCCCATGCAAATTGAACCGCTGATACATTTTCGCAGCTCGGGCATTCATGGGACGGGCGGATTTGCGGCCACAAACATTCCCGCCGGCACGCAACTGGTTGAATATCTGGGCCATCGAATTGACAAACAGGAATCACTGCGCCAATGCGAACTGGACAACCCGTACATCTTTTGCATCAATGACGAATTCGATCTTGATGGCAACGTGGATTGGAATCCCGCCCGGCTTTTGAATCACAGTTGCGCGCCCAATGCCGAGGCCCAGGCCGAAGGCGAAAAAATCTGGATCGTCGCGCTGCACGACATCCGGGCCGGCGAAGAAATCACCTTCAACTACAACTACGATTTGCAGGATTACCGGGAACATCCCTGCGCATGCGGCTCGACCGACTGCGTGGGCTACATTGTGGCCGAGGAATATTTTCCAGACGTGCGCAAGGCCGCGTCACTGACTTTTTGCAGTCCCGATGGGGATCAGGCTTGAATATCCGAGTCTGGCGGCCCCAACAGAACAATGAGGACGACCACGTGTCTGGTTGTCAGCTTGAAATGCTTGGTTAACGTCAAGGGCATCCAGTCGGATCTCTGGCAAATTAAGAATCGCTCCGGCCGTTTTCCTCTTTTCCCTTTTCCCTCCTTCTGATCAACGAAAAATAGAACGTTGCCCCGCTGTCCACCTTGCCCTCGGCCCAGACGCGTCCGCCATGTTTCTGAATGATCCGTTTCACATTCGCCAATCCGATGCCAGACCCTTCAAATTCATCCTGGAGGTGCAGCCGATGGAATGTTTCAAACAAAGAGCCCGCATACTGCATGTCAAAGCCCGCACCGTTGTCCCTTACATAAAAGACCACTTCTTCGTCATCCACGTTTGCAGGCAGAACACCAATTTCGATCCGGGTCTGCCTGCGTCCGCGTGTAAACTTGACCGCGTTTTCTATCAGGTTGGTGGCTGCCTGCTTGATCAATCCCCGGTCACATTGCACTTCCGGCATGGGATGGATGTCCCAGACGATTTCCCGTCCTTGCGTTTCAGTTCTCAAGTCGCCGACGATCTCCCGTACCAACTCCTCCAAGTTCACAGGCGCGAGATGCATTCGGGCGCGCCCAATCCGTGCGAGCGCCATCAAGGCTTCGATCAGCTCGTTCATCCGCCGGATCTCATAATGGATTATATCCAGGTACTCCCGCGCTCCTGCGTCAAGGCGGCTTCCGGCCTCTTCTTCGAGCAGGTCTGCAAAATTTTGCAACCGGCGGAGCGGTGATTTCAAATCATGCGACACCGAATAGGAGAAGGACTCCAGATCTTTGTTGACATAATTCAGTTTCACGTTGAGTGCCTGCGTCTCATCGGCGCGCCGGGCCAGTTCCCGGGCATGCGCCTCCAACTTGTCATGGGCTTGCAGCAGGGCGGCCTCGGCGGACTTTCGTCGGCGGATCTCACGCGCCAGGCTTCGATTCCAAAACAATACCGCCGTCAAGGCCGCCGTTGCGGTCAGGACCAAGTAAATCACCCGGCGGCGCCATGCCCGCCAGATGATGGTGCGAAGTGTTTCGGGAACAATATAATTGGCGTAAATTGATTCTCGTTCCCTCGCATTGATGGTGGCCAGGCCTTTCTCCAGGATGGAATGCAATTCTGGCGCGTCCTTTCGCACCGCCAGGCTGAGAAAGAAATCCAAGTCGCTCAAGCCGGAGATTTTCAAGTTGGCCAGCCCGCGCATGTGCGCCACGTAGCTGGCGCTGGCAAGATTGAGCACCGTGGCGTCGGCCTTGTTGCCGTCCACCATCAACATGCTTTCCTCCTCGTTCTCCGTGAGCACAAAGAGCGCGCCGGGATAGCGTTTCTGCAGCTCTTCCGTCGTCGCATAATTTCGTGGCACGCTGATTCGCTTTGTTCTCAGGTCATTCAGCGACGTCAAAAATGGCATTTCCTTGCGGGTCACGATCACTGTCGGAAAATTGCAGAATACCTCGGTGAAATGCAGGCCGCGCAACCGTTCCCTTTGCTCGGTCCGGGCGATTCCTCCCACAAAGTCAATCTCGCCCGTGGTTACTTTGCGTAACGTTTCGGACCAGGTCGGCGTCCTGATCAACTGGATGTTCAACCCGGTCCGTCTGGCCAGGAGCTTGACGATGTCCACATTAATGCCGGAAATCCGGCCCTGCTTGTCAAAGAAGGAAAAGGGCGGCCACTCTGGATCCACCCCCCAATAAACCACGGGATGTTTTTGCACCCAGGCCCGTTCAGACTCGGTTGGCACCGCCCGCAAGCCGTCCTTCCGATTTGTTTGCGCACCGGCTATTGCTGCACCCAGAAGGATGGCGCCGAAATAAATCCAAGGAAACCACGCACGCCAGACCGCGGTCGTTGCTTCATTTTTCACATTGAAACCTCCCGGTAGAACGGAGAAGCAACATATCCCACCCCGGACGAAGTGC
>JAQGPB010000204.1 GCA_028293265.1 Pedosphaera sp.
ACGCGCGCGGCCTCATCATAAAACGATTCCGTTTCATGCAGCAGTTTGAGAACGGCGTCCGGGTCATTCGCCGAGGCGTGCTGCAATCGTTGAGGCCAATCGGCATCCTCCAATTTGGCAAGCGAGCCGATAATCAAATTCATTGCCTTTTTTGGCTCGTTCAAATTATCCCGCGAAATCTGCGCGATACGGTTTTCAAACCAGCCGAGCATGTATTTCTGATCATAGCGCATTGCGTCGGCCACTGTTTTGCGTGCCGGGACGCGCTGAAGACGCTGGGTGAAGGATTCAAGCGACGCATGCGGCATGAAATAAACATTCCCAGCCCAGGTTTGCGTGACCATGTACTCGATGGCAAACTGAATGAGGACCGAATTGAGGGTGAGATCGTTGCCCATTCGCCGTCCCAGCATCAGCACTGCCAAAAGATCCCGCTCAGCGGCGGCGGAATCTCCCGTCTGAAATTCGTATTGCGCTGCCAGGCAACCCACCTTGGCGAGGTGTTGCGCCGGCCCTGCATTTGCCATGAGCATGTCCGGCCCGGCACTGTTGGCCAACCCCCAGTCGCAATTGCCTTCGGCCAATGCCGCCTTTCGCAAGAGATTAAGACTGGGAGAACACTCCTTGATGATGGCCTTTCCTTTCTCAAGATCGAAGGCATCTGTTTCCTGGGTGAAAAGTGTCGGCAGCTTGTTGAAAGCTTCCTGATAGTATTCGGCGGGGTTTGCATTCAGCTTGGTCGCGTCCTTCAGCGCTGGCCGGCTCGGGCGAATGCCGGAAGTGGGCGGCGGTTGCGGCTGTCCAGTTTCGCCAAGCTGCCAGAGAAGAAATGTCCAAATATCGGCTTGATGTTCCAGAATGGAAGAGAGAGTGGTTTGGAAATGCCCGCCGGCGTAATTGACGCTCAAAAGAATTGGTTTTTCCCCCGCATTTGCTGCCTGAAGGCGGGCGGCCATTTTTGCGGATTGCCAAGGCTCTACTCGCCGGTCATTGATCCCCGTGGTAAGCAGGACGGCGGGATAATGCGTGCCCGGCCGGACATGCTCGTATGGACTCATGCCGCGCAAGCTTTCAAATCCCTCCCTTGTTTGTATGCTGCCCCATTCAGGAACATTGGGCGGACCATTGGGTGTCGCCTCAAAACGCAACGCGTCCAATGCCCCCACCTCGATCACGGCTGCGCCAAACAATTCCGGGCGTTGCATGATTGCCTGGCCGACCAGCACACCCCCGGCACTCACCGACTGAACAGCCAGTTTTTCGGGGGACGTGTAGTGCTCGCTGACAAGGTATTCGGCACAGGCTATGAAGTCATCAACGCCGTTTTGTTTGTTTTTGCCTTTGCCAGCAAGGTGCCACTCCTTGCCAAATTCCCCGCCGCCCCGCACATGGGCCACCGCATACACGCCTCCCCTCGCAAACCATGGTTGTCGGCTCAAATCGAAGGAAGGACCCTGGCTCATGCCATAAGCCCCATAGCTGCTTAGGAGAGCTGGCCGGTGGCCATCCTTCTCCAGGCCGCTCCGGCAAATGATGGTCAATGGCACCTGTGTTCCATCTTTGCTTCGCACATTGACTTGCTGCGCTTCCAACGGGAGGAGTTCTGGTATCTCAGCCCCCTTCATCTGCAACTTCGTAAATCTGTGCGTCGGCACGTCAAAGGAATAATACGCCGTGGGTTCGGTCCAGGAGGTCATGGACAGGATTACGCCCGGCTGGCGTGGATCACGAATGATGCGCGCAACGGAACCCATGACTGGCAGGCGAAGTTCCTCGGCCTTTTCCCCGCTGTTCCGAGGAACGCGCCGGATTCGGCTGCTGATTCCATCCTGAAGACTGATGTAAAATCCATCCTGTGTGACTGCCGGCGCGGAAAGCACCGACTTGGACCCTGGAATGACCAGCGCGGCCTGGGCAAGCTTCGGATCTTCGCAGGAAACCCGCAGCAGCTTGCCGCAAGGCGCGTCTTTCCGGCTGAGCAAAAGCAGCTCGCGGCCTTGCAAGGCATAGCCTGTGACTTCGTCACCAAACCCGCAAACTTTTTGCCACGCTATTTTAGACGATCTCTCCGACACAAGAGGCGCAACATAAACCTCAATATTGGCATCAACACCATTGTGTATTTCCGCCACCATATAGCCCGAAGCACTGGATGTATTGATGGACGCGGATTGGTTTTCCATCATCGGGACGCTCGCTGGAAGACCGTAGCCGAGAAGAGCGCGGTCCTTTTCGACATCAGTGCCCAGGAAATGCACGAAGACACGCCCTTTTTTGCCAGTTGCGGCAGCTTTTGCCTCGCTTTCGGTCTTGGGCCGGCGCGTGTAAAAAAAAGCCCCGCCGTTTGGAAGCCAGTTCACATTTCCAAAAGCGACCCGGTCAATTGGTTTGTCCACGATGCGGCTCGTGTCCACTTCGACAATTTCCAAGGTGGTGTCCTCCGATCCGCCTTGGGAAACGCGGCAGACAGCATGTTTTCCGTCTGGGGCCGCGTGGTAAAAATTCAGCACATAATGGCTTCCGTCAGGCGCATTGATTTGTCCGGGATCAAAAATCAACTTTTCGGCCCCTGCCCATCCCTCGCGCATAAACAACTGGTAAACGTCCGAGGGCGGCGGTGTGCGCATGTAGAACAGGCGTTTTCCGACCGGCGTCAGCGCCCCCGGGAAGGTGTCCAGGGTCGAATCGAGTTGACGAAGTTCTGCCAGAAGTTCCTTGCGTATCGGAAGGCTTTCCAGTTTGGCCCGGCTGCTGTCACTCTGGAGCTTCATCCACGTTTGAAACTCAGTTGAATTTGAATCCTCCATCCAACGATAGGGATCAACCACCTCCACGCCAAAATACGTGTTTGTAACCGGCCGCACGACCGCGACAGGAGCGTCCGGAATTTGTGCGCCACCTGTCAGTGGAAACAAAATCCCCAGCCAGCACATTCGTTGTGCAATTTTTAAGCATTTGCCATGGAATGAATCGTGTTTCATTTCTCAGCGCCCAAGTATTGCCGGAGAGTCTTGCATCGTCTGCAAGTAGAATGCGGAACGGGCAGAAAGGTTCAATGCCACTGACGGCGATCTTGGAATTTGCCCGGCCGCCATAAAATTTGTCTCGCAAACCAATTTAAAGCACCGCCTTGTCCAGACTGAGGCGCTGCGAATGGAAGCTGGTGGTGGGTTAGCATAAAGACGTCATTCAGTCGGTCAATATTATTGTGCTATTTTTCCGCTTTTAACCACAAAGCCCCAACCAAAAAACCTTGCAAAAAATCAACCCCATGCTATGCTTGTTTCCGGCGTTTGAAACGCCGCAGCCGCAACTGTTGCGGGCTGGCAGTTGGGAGCAGGGAAACGGCTTGGGAGATGGCGCTCCCGGTCAAAAAAGCCCGCCAATCA
>JAQGPB010000205.1 GCA_028293265.1 Pedosphaera sp.
CCGTGCCCGCGCAACTCAAGCGCTTCCAGCCCGCCATCGTTTCGCGCGTCAAAATTCTCAGCCACCTCAACATCGCCGAAAAACGCCTGCCCCAGGATGGCCGCATCAAAATCCGCCTGACCAACAACGAAGTGGACATCCGCGTCTCCGTCATTCCGATGCTGCACGGTGAAGCAGTCGTTCTCCGCCTGCTGCGCCAAAATTCCAAGAACACCAATCTCGGCATGAGCCAGCTTGGGATGGACGAACGCGAACTCGCCAGTTTCAAGCGCGTCATTCAACTGCCCCACGGCATCATTCTCGTCACCGGTCCCACCGGCAGCGGCAAAACCACCACGCTTTACGTCGCGCTCAGCGCCATCAACGACAGCGAAACAAAAATCATCACCATCGAGGACCCCATCGAATATCAGTTGAAAGGGGTCAACCAGATCGGCGTCAACGAAAAGTCCGGCCTCACCTTCGCGCGCGGCTTGCGCTCGATTTTGCGCCACGATCCGGACGTCGTGCTCATCGGCGAAATTCGTGACACCGAGACCGCGCAAATCGCGGTGCAGGCCTCGCTTACCGGGCATCTCGTTTTCTCCACGCTGCACACCAACGACGCCCCCGGCGCGGTTACGCGCCTGGTGGACATGAAAGTCGAGCCCTACCTCGTCGCCTCCTCGCTCGAAGCCGTGCTGGCCCAGCGCCTCGTGCGCGTGCTTTGCACCGAGTGCAAGACCGAGGACCATTCGCCCACCACCGTCGCCCTCAAGCAGCATCTTGGTTTTCCGCGCGACCTGAAAGTCTTTCGCGCCGTCGGCTGCCGCGCCTGCCGCAACACCGGCTATCACGGCCGCCATGGAATTTTCGAGTGGATGGACATGAACGCCGAGATTCAGGAAAGAATTTTAAAAAATTGTTCGAGCGGCGAAATCCGCGAAGCCGCCTTGCGCAACGGACTCCGCTCCTTGAGCGATGACGGCTGGCGTCTTGTCCGTCAGGGCATCACGACCCCCGAGGAAGTAATGCGCGCCCCCAAGGACCAGACGCTCGGCGCCGCTCGCGAAGAGACCAAGACCACCACCGAATCAGAACCTTCAACCGAAAAACGTCATGGCCTTGTTTCGGTATAAAGCGCTCCAACTCGACGGCAAGACCGCCGAAGGCGAACTGGAGGCCGGTGGCCGCCAGGAAGTGTTCCGCCAGATGGAGGAACGCGGCCTCAAGCTCATCAGCCTCGCTGAAAAAACCGCCGGCCAGTCCAATGGCAAGCCCGCCAAAAACGGCGCTCCCGCTCCCGCTTCGGCCTCGACGCCCGCGTCGGCTTCCAAATCCCTTTTTCAATCCGGCAAGGTCACGCAGCGGATGCTCGAAAATTTCACGCGCCTGCTTTCCAGTTTGCTGGCGGCGGGCGTCCCGCTCAGCCGCGCGCTGGTGATTCTTTGCAAGGAAGCCGCTTCTCCCGCCGCCGCCGCGAAATGGAAGGAAGTCCACAACTCGGTGATTGACGGCGTCACGCTGGCCGACTCCATGGCCCGCTCGCCGGAAACTTTTCCCCGCGTCTATGTCGCCATGGTCGAGGCCGGCGAAACCGGCGGTTTCCTCGATCTGGTGCTCGCGCAAATCGCCGACTTTCAGGCGCGCGAAAAAGACATCCGCTCCAAGGTCACCACGGCCATGATTTATCCTTCCATTTTGTTGGCCGCGACCTTTTTTGTGATCATTTTCCTGATGGTGTTTTTCATCCCGCGCTTCCAATTGATCTTCGCAAGCTTCGGCGGCACGCTGCCGCTGCTGACCCGGATGATCATCACCGCGAGCCACGCCATGATTCATTACGGGCTGTGGATGGTGCTGGCGGTGGGCATCGGCGTGCTGCTGATCCGGGGTTGGATTGTTTCGGAAAAAGGCCGCCGCACCTGGGAAGGTTTTATACTGCGCGCGCCGGTGGTCGGTCCCTTGATGGCGCAGTTCGCCATGGCGCGGTTTTGCCGCATGCTCGGCACCCTGCTCGGCGCGGGCGTGCCGCTGGTGCAATCGCTGAACGTCGCCCGCAAATCCATCGGCAACCAGATTCTCGTGGATGCCGTGTCCAATGCCATTGACCGCGTTAAGGAAGGCGGCCAGCTTGGCAAGAGCATGGCCGAATGCCGCAATCTGTTCAGCGGCGCGACCGTCGAAATGATCGCCGTCGCCGAGGAAAGCGGCCGGCTGGATCAGGAACTGGTCCGCATCGCCGCCGTCACGGAAAGCGACTTGGACCGCCAGCTCAAGACTGCCGTCTCCATCGCCGAGCCGATGATTTTGTTTTTCATGGCCGGCGTCATCGGCACCATTTTCATCGGCATGCTCGTGCCTGTTTTCTCACTTTCGGAACATATCAAATGAACCATAACCCCATTGAATCATGAAACTGAATATTGCCAAAAATCACCGTAACCGTCGCCATAGCTCGTCCGCCTTCACCCTGATCGAACTGCTGCTGGTGCTCGTCATCCTCGGCATCCTGGCGGCCATCGTGGTGCCGAAATTCACCGGCGTCAGCGCCAACGCCCAGAAAAAAGCCGCCGCCACGCAGATCAGCACTTTCGCCACCGCCATTGACATGTTCGAGGTGGACAACGGCCATTACCCCAAGACCCTGAACGATCTCAGGACGCAACCCCGCGACGCCCAGAATTGGAAGCAATACATGGAATCCGTCCCGCTCGATCCCTGGCAGCATCCTTACGTTTACACCTTCCCCGGCAAACACCGCCCCAATTCCTACGACCTCATGTCCATGGGCATTGATGGCAAAGTCGGAGGCGACGATGACATCGTCAATTGGGACAACAGCAAATAAGCCGTCAGGGTGCATTAGTATTTGCACCGGAGCACGGACCGATGATTATTGAAAACCCAATCCGGTTATGCCAGCAGGACGCGGTACAAACGCGTAGCGCAGACATTCCTGTCTGCCGTATCGCCGACATTCCTGTCGGCGGCGCGTCCGCACATTCGGCGCGCATCAAGGGTTCGCGCATTGA